>JBBIVG010000326.1:0-3555 GCA_037439865.1 Nevskiaceae bacterium | reverse complement strand
CGATGGCGCTCTACGAGCCCGGACTCGGCTACTACAGCGCCGGCGCACGCAAGTTCGGCGCGGCGGGCGATTTCATCACCGCTCCCGAAGTGGCGCCGGTCTTCAGTCGCTGCCTCGCGTCGCAGTGCGCCGAGGTGCTGACGGCCCTCGGCGGCGGCGACGTGCTCGAACTGGGCGCCGGATCGGGAGCGATGGCGGCGGTGATGCTCGCCGAGTTCGAATCGCTGCAGGCCTTGCCCGCCCGCTATTTCATCCTCGACGTGAGCGCGGATCTCCGCGAGCGTCAGCGTGCAACGATCGCCGCTGCGGTTCCACACCTGCTCGAGCGCGTGCAATGGCTCGACCGCCTGCCCGAGGAGTTCGTCGGCGCGGTGGTCGCGAACGAAGTGCTCGACGCGATGCCCGTGGAACGCTTCGTCGTCCGTGGTGGCGACGTGCTGCGCCTCGACGTCCGTTGGCAGGACGACCGGTTCGTGTGGGCGGAATCGCGCGCACCCGAGGGTCTCCGTGAAAACGTCGCGCGGATCCGGCAGGAGGCAGGCGCGGACTGGCCCGAGGGTTACACCTCGGAGGTGAACACCGGGCTCGCGCCGTGGCTCGCTGCGGTCGCCTCTTCGGTCCGGCGCGGCGTGCTGCTATTCGTGGACTACGGCCTGCCGCGCCGCGAACTCTATGCGGCCGAGCGACGCGAGGGCACGCTGCTGTGTCACTTCCGCCACCGGTTCCACGACGACCCGTTCACCCGCGTCGGCCTGCAGGACGTCACGGCATGGGTGGACTTCACCGCCGTGGCCGAAGCCGCGGAAGCCGGCGGACTGGAGGTCGCGGGCTACACGACGCAGGCGCACTTCCTGATCGGGAACGATCTCGAGCGGCACCTCTCGGACGTCTCGCGGATCGACCTCGTCCAGCGCGTGAACCTGTCACGACAGGCGATGCTGCTCACGTTGCCGGGCGAGATGGGCGAGCGATTCAAGGTCATCGCACTCGCGAAGGGTTGCGACTCGCCCCTGCGCGGCTTCGCCGTGCGCGACCTCAGGCACACGCTGTAGCGAACCGCGCGTCCGTCGCCGCTCCTTGCGGACGGCTCAATCCCCGCTGACGGAACGGATCGCTGCAATCCGGGCCGCGCGCATCCGTTCGGCGATGATCGGCCCGGGCTCGCGCGAAGTCATCGCCGGGTCGAGCCGCACGGCGGCCGCCGCGTCACGCACGCGTCGCAGGAGATCCGCCTGCGGGTAGGATGCGATGCGCCGGTCGGGGCCGCGTCCGCGCGCATCGGCCTCGCACGCGAGCAGCATGCGTTCGAATCGCTCGGCGCGGCGGAAGGCGTCGGTGACCTCGAGCAGCTCGAGCAGCGTCGCGGCCCGTGCCTCGGCGGCCCGGTGCACGCGGGCGTGGTGGCGCGCGACGAGGATCGCGAGTTCCCGGTGCTCGTTCGGCGCGCGCAGCCGTGCGCAGATTCCCTCGATGAGCCGCGCGCCGGCTTCCTCGTGGCCGATGTGACGCGGCCACTCCGAACGCGGCGTAAGTCCCTTGCCGACATCGTGCACGAGTGCCGCAAAGCGGACGGTCGTGTCGCGCGACAGTCCGGCCGCGACGTCGAGCACCTGCATCGTGTGCAGCCCGGTGTCGACCTCGGGATGCCACTTCTCGGGCTGCGGCACGCCATGGAGGGACGCGATCTCGGGAAAGATCACCTCGAGCGCGCCGCACTCCCGCAGCACGTCGAAATAGACGGTCGGGCGTTCTTCGCCGAGCGCGCGCTCGGTTTCCACCCAGACCCGCTCCGGCACGAGCTCGGCGACTTCGCCGCTCGCGACGATCCGGCGCATGAGGTCCAGGGTCTCGGGCGCGACGGAAAAACCGAGCGGGGCGAAGCGGGCAGCGAAGCGCGCGACCCGCAGCACCCGCAGCGGATCCTCGACGAAGGCCGGCGAGACGTGGCGCAGCAGCCGCGCCTCGAGGTCGCGCCGGCCGCCGTACGGGTCGATGATCCCGCCGTTCTCGTCCTCGGCCATCGCGTTGACGGTGAGGTCGCGTCGCGCGAGGTCCTCCTCGAGCGTGACGTCGGGTGAGAATCGGGTCGCAAAACCGTAGTAGCCAGTACCGGTCTTCCGCTCGGTGCGCGCGAGCGCGTACTGTTCGCCCGTGCGGGGGTGCAGGAAGACCGGAAAGTCCTTGCCGACCGGGCGGTAGCCGAGCGCGAGCAGCTCGTCCGGCGTCGCGCCGACGACGACGTAGTCGCGCTCGGTAAAGGGGCGCCCGAGGAGACGGTCCCTGACCGCGCCGCCGACCAGGAAGATCTTCATGCGGGGCATCGTAGCGGAACGACACTCGGGCAGGCGAGCCGGCGTCACGGCGTCGCGCAGGGTCGCGCGTGCACTCGCGTTCGCCGTGCTCTGCCTACAGCTGTCGGGTTGCTACGTCATGCAGGCGGCGTCCGGGCAGCTCGACATCCTCGACCGCAGTCGTCCGATCCCGGAGGTGCTCGCGGACCCGGGCACGCCCGAGGCGACACGCGCCACGCTCGAGCTGGCGCAGGAGGCGCGGGCGTTCGCCGTCCACGAGCTCGGGCTGCCCGACAGCGACAGTTTCCGGAAATTCGCCGACCTCGGGCGCGAGTACGCCGTGTGGAACGTCGTGGCGACGCCGGAGTTCTCGCTGCGGCCGCTGCGCTGGTGCTTTCCGATCGCCGGCTGCGTGGCCTATCGCGGATATTTCCACGAACCCGCGGCTGAATCGTTCGCGAGGAGGCTCATCACCCGCGGCGACGATGCGGTCGTCGAGGGAGTGCCGACCTACTCGACGCTCGGCCACCTGCCCGATCCGCTGATGAGCACCATGCTCGGTTGGCGCGAGACGCGGCTCGTCGGCACGATGTTTCACGAGCTCGCGCACGAGCGCCTGTACGTCGCGGGCGACAGTGAGTTCAACGAGGCGTTCGCGACGGTGGTCGAGGATGCCGGGGTGCGCCGGTGGCTGGTCGTGCGCGGCGAAGAGAGGCAACTCGCAAGTTACGAGGCTTCGCTGCACCGGCAGGTCGATTTCGTCGCACTGCTGCGGTGGACGCGGGCCGAGCTGACGCACCTGTACTCGAGCGCGATGCCGCCCGCCGACATGCGCGTGGAGAAGAACCGGGCGTTCGGGCAGCTCAAGTTCGCGTACGAGCAGTTGCGGCAGCAGTGGGGCGGGTACGCCGGCTATGACGCCTGGTTCGCGCGGCCGCTCAATAACGCGCGCCTCGCGTCGGTCGCGACGTATTACGACTGCGTGCCCGGCCTGCAACGCGAGCTTGCGGCCGCCGGGTCGCTCGCGGCGTTCTATGCGCGCGCCGATGAGTTCGCGAAGTTGAAGCCCGCGGCTAGGCGCGCGGCCCTCTGTCGCGCGCGCTAGCGCGGTGCGGAGTCAGCCGGAGGAGACGCAGCGATCAGGACAAGGGCATCGGGCGACGGTTCCGGGGTCGTTTCGTCTCGCGAAGAAGACATGCTCGCCGGAACGACCCCGGAACCATCGCCCGATGCCAGGCGCCTGAGCTGCGTCATCCTCCGGATG
>JBBIVG010000325.1:986-3583 GCA_037439865.1 Nevskiaceae bacterium | reverse complement strand
AAAGGTCTCGCCGACGAGGTGCTGGCCGTCAGCATCGGCCCGGCGGACACGCAGCAGCAGCTGCGCACTGCGCTCGCGATGGGCGCGGACCGCGCGATCCTGGTGCAGACGGACGCGCTCGTCGAGCCGCTGTCGGTCGCCAGGATCTTCCGCAAGCTGATCGACAAGCAGCAGCCGTTCCTCGTGCTGCTCGGCAAGCAGGCGATCGACGACGACAACGGCCAGACCGCGCAGATGCTCTCAGCGCTGTGGGACCGCCCGCAGGCCACGTCCTGCTCAAAGGTCGAGCTCGCGGACGGCAAGGTCACCGTGAACCGCGAAGTGGACGCCGGCATCGAGGTGCTCGAGGTGGACCTGCCCGCCGTCCTCAGCGTGGACCTGCGCCTGAACGAGCCGCGCTACGTGAAGCTGCCGGACATCATGAAGGCCAAGAAGAAGCCGCTCGACACGATGGCCCTCGGCGACTTCGGCGTGAGCGATGCGCCGGCGTTCAAGTCGGTCAAGGTCGAGCCGCCGCCGCAGCGCCAGAAAGGCGTCATGGTCAAGGACGTGGCTGAGCTCGTGGACGTGCTCAAGAAGA
This sequence comes from Nevskiaceae bacterium, assembly GCA_037439865.1. Classification (GTDB taxonomy): domain Bacteria; phylum Pseudomonadota; class Gammaproteobacteria; order Steroidobacterales; family Steroidobacteraceae; genus RPQJ01. Next base: position 3,003 of record JBBIVG010000325.1, on the reverse strand, counting down.
AGGGGTTGGTGTGATGAGCAAGATCCTGATCGTTGCAGAGCATGACGGCGCCAAGCTCAACCCGAGCACGCTCAAGTGCGTGACCTGCGCCGCCAAGATCCCGGGCGCATCGGTGGACGTGCTGGTCCTCGCCGCTGATTCGGCGGCCGTCGCGACGCAAGCCGCCGCAATCGCCGGCGTAGGCAAGGTCATCGCGGTGGACAACGCCGCCAGCAAGGAGCCGATCGCGGCCGTGCTGGCGCCGCAGGTTGCGAAGCTCGCCGCCGATTACACGCACGTGTTCGGGCCGTCGACCACCTTCGGCAAGGACCTGATGCCGCGCGTCGCCGCGCTGCTCGGCGTCGGCCAGGTGAGCGACATCATGGCGGTCGAAGGCGCGCACAGCTTCAAGCGCCCGATCTACGCGGGAAACGCGGTGCTGACGGTCGCAGTTCCGGCTGACGCGAAGGTCGTCGCCACGGTCCGCGTCGCCTCGTTCGAGGCCGCCGCTACGGGCGGCAACGCGAGCGTGGTGAAGGCCGATCCGGGCGCCGCCCTCCCGACGCACACGCGCTTCGTGTCGCGTTCCGGCGCCACGACCGGCCGTCCGGATCTGCAGACGGCGGCCCGTGTGGTCGCGGGTGGCCGCGCGCTCGGCAGCGCCGACGGCTTCAAGATCATCTACAGCTTTGCCGACAAGATTGGCGCAGCGGTGGGTGCGTCGCGAGCGGCCGTGGACGCGGGTTACGTGCCGAACGACCTGCAGATCGGCCAGACCGGCAAGATCATCGCGCCGGAGCTCTACTTCGCGATCGGCATTTCGGGCGCGATCCAGCACATGACCGGCATCAAGGACGCGCGCACGATCGTCGCGATCAACAAGGACGGCGAGGCGCCGATCTTCGAGTCCGCGGACGTCGGCATCGTCGGCGACCTGTTCGCGATCGTGCCGGAGCTGGAGAAGGCGCTCGGCTGATCGCCCGCTTCGACGGACACGACGCCCATGCTGATCGAGGTCAAGGGCGTCCAGTTCGTCAACAAGGGGGCGGCGCTCATGCTGCAGGCGATCCTCGATCGCCTGCAGCGGCAGCTCCCGACGGCCGAGGTCGCGCTATCGCCGGGGCCGAATGCGCCGTTCCGCCAGGTCATCGAGGCCGGCGCCTGGCAGCGGCTGCGCATGCCGGGAGCGCCGCTCGACGTCGATGCGCTCAGCTATCGCCTGCCCCGTCGCATCCGGGAACTCGGGCGGCGACACGGCGTGGTCACGGAATCGGACGTGGATGCCGTCCTCGATGCGTCCGGGTTTGCCTACGGCGCCGCCTGGGATCATGCGGCGCTCGAATCGACGGCTCGCGAGATCGGGCGGCTCGCGAGGCACGGCAAGCCGTACGTCTTCCTGCCGCAGTCGTTCGGGCCGTTCGACGAAACCGGGCCCGCGCACGCCTTCGGCCGGGCGCTGCGGTCTGCCGCCCTGATCTGCGCGCGCGAAATCGAGTCGCGCGACCACATCCAGGAACTCGCGGGCAACCTCGGCGAGCGCCTGGCCGTGTATCCCGACTTCACGGCCGAGGTGGCGGGGACGCCGGACGCCGCCGGTCGCTGGGGCGTAGACCGTCGCACCGCCCTGATCATTCCCAATGCCGAGATGGTCGGCGATCGCAATCCTGACGAGGCGTGGATCCATGGATACGTTCCGCTCCTCGCCTCCGTCGCGAAGCGTTTCGTGGCCCTCGGTTTCACGCCACGCGTGCTCAATCACGAAGGCGCGTCGGACGCCGTACTGTGCGAATCCTTGCGCGAGGCAGCCCGGACCGACGCGGTCATTACCGAAGCTGACCCGCGCGCGCTGAAAGGCATCGTCGGTGGCGCGGGTGTCGTCGTTTGCTCGCGCTACCACGGCTGCGTGAATGCCCTCGTGCAGGGCGTGCCCTGTCTCGGCACGGCGTGGAGCCACAAGTACGCCGCGCTCTTCAACGACTTCGGCGTCGGCGAGGACCTGCTCACTGCCTGCGACGGGGGCGCTGCGGCCATCGCCGTC
>JBBIVG010000325.1:0-955 GCA_037439865.1 Nevskiaceae bacterium | reverse complement strand
CGATGCGATCGCGGGACGGCTCGCGGCGGCGAGGCCTGGCCTCGAGGCCAGGACCGCGGCGTTGTGGGACCGCGTCTTCCGGATTCTCGGCAGCGGCCGCTCGGCGTGAGCATCGCGCAGTGACCGGGGGCCCGCTCGTCTCGGTGTACCTGCCGACCTGCAACCGGGCACAACTCGTGCCGCGCGCAATCGAGTCCGTGCTCCGGCAGGAGCATGCCGACCTCGAGTTACTCGTGGTCGACGATGCTTCGACGGACGAGACACCCGATGTGCTGGTGAAGATTGCGGCGCGCGATTCACGGGTGCGCGTATTCCGGCAGCCGGTTCGCGGTGGCGCTCCGGCGGCGCGCAACGTCGCGTTGAAAAGCGCAAGCGGCCGCTTCGTGACTGGCCTGGATGACGACGACCAGATGCTGCCGCAACGCGTGTCGTCTCTGCTGCGCGGCTTCGAGGAACGCCATGCCTTCGTCTGCAGCGGGGCCCTGCTGCACTCTGGCACGTGGATCCGACCGTCGCGCACGACCGATGCGGTGATCACGCTCGACGACGAGCTGTACGGCGACCAGGCCGGGACGCAGGTCCTGACCTTGCTGTCCCGCGTCAACGAGGTCGGCCTCTTCGACGAGTCCATGCCGGCGTGGCAGGACTACGACCTGTGGACTCGATTGATCGAGCGCTACGGCCCGGCCCGCCGGATCGGCGAGCCCACGTACCTGCAGCACGTCGAGGCCGGCACCGTGCGCATCACGGAGCGCGGCGCCGAAGGCGCCCGGCGCTACATCGAGAAGCACCGCTCACGCATGAACCCCGCCCAGCTTGCGAGCCAGGAACTCGAGCTCTACATGATCGAGCAACGCCGCATGCAACTCGGCGCCGCGGCTCGATTCATGACGCCGCGGACCTGGCGTCGCACCCTGCGTTACCTCGTGACGTCGAACGTACCTGCCCTGCGCGG
>JBBIVG010000324.1:0-3596 GCA_037439865.1 Nevskiaceae bacterium | reverse complement strand
GCCGAGGCCGAGCGGCGTGAATGCGGATTCTGCGCCGCCGGCGACCATCGCGTCCGCGTCGCCGTACTGGATGGTGCGCGCCGCGATGCCGATGGAGTGGGTGGACGTCGTACAGGCCGTGACCAGCGCCAGGTTCGGTCCCTTCATTCCGAAGTGGATGGAGACCTGGCCCGCTGCGGCATTGATGATGCTGCCCGGGATGAAGAACGGGGAAATCTTGCGCGGCGAGTGGGACTCGAGCCACTTCGCGGTCGTTTCCTCGATGGTGCCAAGGCCGCCGATGCCTGCCCCCATGGCGACGCCGACGCGCGGTGCGTTCGCCTCGTTTACTTCGATGCCGGAGTCCTTGACCGCCTGCACCGCCGCCGCGAATCCCAGCGGAACGAACGAGTCGAACTTGCGGACTTCCTTCGGTGACATGTAGTCCTCGGCATTGAAGCCGACGACTTCGCCGCCGATCCGCGTCGGAAACGGGGTCGTGTCGAGGCGCGTGAGCGCGACGATGCCGCTGCGACCATTGCAGGCCGCGTCCCAGGCGGACGCGATGCTGCTGCCGAGCGGTGAAACGATGCCGAGACCGGTGACGACGACCCTGCGCTTCGTCAAGCTGCGTCCCCCTGGCTGGGCGTGTTATCTGCGGAACCGCCTTCCGTGGCGGCCCGGGTGGTCGCAGCTCAGGCCTGGCTGCGGCGCTCGTTGATGTAGTCGATCGCCTGCTGGACGGTCGTGATCTTCTCGGCGTCCTCGTCCGGGATCTCGGTTTCGAACTCCTCTTCGAGCGCCATCACGAGTTCGACGGTGTCGAGCGAGTCTGCGCCGAGGTCATCGACGAAAGACGAATCGTTGGTGACTTCCTCTTCCTTGACCCCCAGCTGCTCGGCAACGATCGCCTTCACTCGCTGTTCAATGCTGCTCATTTTCGTCGGAGTCCTCTGTGGGAAACGGTGCACGCCGGCCCTCCCCTCTGGGTGCCCGGCATGGGGCGCGTATTCTAAGTTAAGGGCCGGGTGGGGTCCAATTGGGTCAAAATCCCTTTCAGATCATGTACATGCCGCCATTGACGTGCAGCGTCTCGCCGGTGATGTAACCGGCCTGCGGTGAGGCCAGGAATGCCACCGCGTGGGCGACGTCCTCTGGGGACCCGAGTCGGCCGAGCGGTACCTGCCCGAGCAGCGCTTCGCGTGCCTGCTCGCCCAGGGCGTCGGTCATATCGGTCACGATGAAGCCGGGCGCCACGACGTTGACCGTGATGCCGCGCGAGCCGACCTCACGGGCGAGGCTTTTCGTGAAGCCGATCATGCCGGCCTTGGCGGCGGCGTAGTTTGCCTGCCCAGCGTTCCCCATCACGCCCACGACGGAGGCGATGTTGACGATGCGTCCGCGGCGGGCCTTCATCATGCCGCGCATCACGGCCTTGCAAGTGCGGTAGACGGCGGTGAGGTCGGTCTCGATCACCACCTGCCAGTCCTCGTCCTTCATTCGCATCAGCAGCCCGTCGCGGGTCACGCCGGCGTTGTTGACGAGGATCGAGGGCGTGCCCTCGCGAGCCTCGACGTCCTTGAAGCACTGCTCCACCGACGCCGCGCTCGAGACGTCGAGCACGACTCCCCGTCCCTTGATTCCGGCGCCACCTAGCGCCTCCCCGAGCGCCGCCGCGCCCTCTGCCGACGTCGCCGTCCCGATCACCGTGGCGCCGCGCCGGCCGAGTTCGAGCGCGATGGCCCGGCCGATGCCGCGCGACGCGCCGGTCACCAGTGCGACTTCGTTCTCAAGCATGTTGCTTCTCCCTCGCCGTCGTGAGCGCGGCGGCCAGAGTATCCGGGTCGTCCACCGCCAGCATGGCCAGGTGCGGTCCCTTTTCGATGCGTTTCCCGAGCGAAGTGAGCACCTTTCCGGGACCGCATTCGACGAAGGTCGTGACGCCGGACCCGATCATGGCGCGCACCGTCTCGGCCCAGCGCACGGGCTTGAAGAGCTGCTCCCGGAGCGCGCGACGGATACCGTCGGGACTCTCGTGCGTCCTGACGTCCACCGTGTACACGGCCGGTACGTTCGGCATGCGGATCTGGACGGAGGCCAGCCGCTCGGCGAGCTGGTCCGCGGCGCCGACCATCAGGCTGCTGTGCGACGGCACGCTCACCGGCAGCGCCACTGCCCGCTTGGCGCCGCGCGCTTTCGCGGCCTCGATCGCGCGTGCCACGGCCGTCGCATGGCCAGCGATCACTGTCTGCCCGGGTGCATTGAAGTTCACGGGCTCGACCACTTCGCCCTGCGCCGCCTCCCGGCAGGCGGCCTCCAGTTGCGCGTCATCGAGTCCGAGAACGGCTGCCATCGCTCCCTGCCCCAGCGGTACGGCGCGCTGCATCACCTGACCGCGGAAACGCACCAGTTCCACCGCCGCGCGGAAGTCGATCGCATCCGAACAGACCAGCGCCGTGTACTCGCCGAGGCTGTGCCCCGCCATCGCGACCGGCAGCGGGCCGCCGCGGGTGCGCCAGGCGCGCCACGTCGCCACGCCGGCGGCCAGCATCGCAGGCTGCGTCTTCTCCGTGACGCCGAGTTCGGACTCCGGGCCCTGCTGGCAGAGCTGCCAGAGGTCGTACCCGAGGACTTCGGATGCCTCTGCGAAAGTCTCCTGGACGACGGGCTCGGCCGCCGCCAGCGCGGTCAGCATGCCGACGGACTGCGACCCCTGGCCCGGAAAAACGACTGCCAGCGACATTCCTGTTCTCGTGAGTGACGGCTGCCCCGCCCGGCCGCGGGATTATAGCGGGGCACCGGACGTGCGCCGGCGCCGCAACAGCCAAACGGCGGCCGCGGCACCGCCGATGGCGCCGTAAGTGTGCGCCTGGTACACCACCGGGTACGCCATGCTGCCGCTGGTTAACGGCAGCGGCCCGAACGCGTGCTCGTACGCGAGCTTGGCGGCGAACAGCACGGCCACGAAGGCCGTGAGCACATCGCGCTCGTCAAGCAGCCAGCTCACCAGACCAGCGGCCATGCAGCCGTGCAGCACGCCCGAGAATCCGACGTACCACTCGAGCCGTGGCTCGAATGCGAGGAACCCGAGGTCGATGGCCGCTGTCGAAGCAAGCAGGACGACGAGCCAGCCGCGGACGGTGAATTCGCGCGCGAACAGCAGCCACACGAGCCCCAGGCCCGCGAGGTTCCATGCAAGGTGCGCGCGGTCCGCGTGCACGAGGTGGCCGCTCGCGAGGCGCCAGATTTCGCCATGCGTGATTGCCGCAGGCTCGTAGCGCAGGGCCGCGGTCGCGGACGGGCCGGCGCAGTGAATCGCGAGCAGGACGACGCCGATCCCGCCGGGAAGCAGCCAGTCCTGGAAGCGCATCGGGGCGAGGCGCTCGAGCATGAGAACGTCGGAGGGCCGGAGGGCCGGTTTGCTATGATTTGCGGACTTTACAGCCAAGGGTTCAGGCAAGCGATGAACTTCTGCGTCCACGCGCCCATGCAGGGCGCCCGTCGCCGCGAGGCGCGCACCGGCCGAAATGGCGGCTTCACGCTGATCGAGATCATGGTCGTCGTCGTGATCCTCGGCATCCTCGCGGCGCTCGTGGCCCCGAACGTGATCCGCCGCA
>JBBIVG010000323.1:0-3616 GCA_037439865.1 Nevskiaceae bacterium | reverse complement strand
CGAACCGCATCGGCCAGGGCATCGAGTTCGACTACTGCTGCGTGCACGCGGCGCTGGCGCTGCGCGAGGACGGGTTCGAGACCATCATGGTCAACTGCAACCCGGAGACCGTCTCCACGGACTACGACACGTCCGACCGCCTCTATTTCGAGCCGCTCACGTTCGAGGACGTGATGGAGATCCTGCACGTCGAGCAGCCCTTCGGCGTGATCGTGCAGTACGGTGGACAGACGCCGCTCAAGCTGGCGAAGGCGCTCGGTGCCGCGGGCGTTCCGATCATCGGCACGAGCCCGGACTCGATCGACGCCGCGGAGGACCGCGAGCGGTTCCAGAAGCTCGTGGATCGCCTGCAGCTCCGGCAGCCGCCGAATCGCACCGCGCGCACCGAGGACGATGCCGTCCGGCTCGCTGCGGAAGTGGGCTTCCCGCTCGTCGTGCGACCGTCGTACGTGCTCGGCGGGCGCGCGATGGAGATCGTCTTCACCGAGGACGACCTGCGCGCGTACATGACGACGGCGGTGCAGGTGTCGAACGACAGCCCGGTGCTGCTCGACCGTTTCCTCGACCTGGCGATTGAAGTGGACGTGGATGCCATCTGCGACGGCAAGAACGTCTACATCGGCGGGATCATGGAGCACGTCGAGCAGGCCGGCGTGCACTCGGGAGACTCGGGATGCTCCCTGCCGCCCAACAGCCTGAGTCCCGAGCTGCAGGCCGAGATCAAGGACCAGACGCGGCGCATGGCGCTGGCGCTGAACGTCATCGGCCTGATGAACGTGCAGTTCGCGATCCAGAACGGCGTCGTGTACGTGCTCGAGGTCAATCCGCGTGCATCGCGCACGGTGCCGTTCGTGTCGAAGGCGACTGGCGTGCCACTCGCCAAGGCGGCTGCACGCGTGATGACCGGCCGCACGCTGGCCGACCTGGGCCTGACGAAGGAGCGCGTGCCGGAGTTCTTCTCGGTCAAGGAAGCGGTCTTCCCGTTCGGCAAGTTCCCGGACTCCGACCCGATTCTCGGCCCCGAGATGAAATCCACGGGCGAGGTCATGGGCACCGGCCGCAGCTTCGGCGAGGCCTACGCCAAGGCGCAGACGGCCTCGGGCGTGACGCTGCCGACGCGCGGCGTCTGCCTCATCAGCGTCCGCGAGCGCGACAAGCCGGGCGCGGTCACGCTCGCGCGGCTGCTCATCGACCGCGGCTTCGAGATCGTCGCGACCCACGGGACGGCCGACGTCATCGAGAAGGCCGGGGTCCGGTGCCGCCGGGCGAACAAGGTCCGCGAGGGCCGCCCCCACATCGTCGACATGATCAAGAACGACGAGATCAGCCTCATCGTCAACACGACCGAGGGCAAGCGGGCGATCCACGAGTCGAATTCGATCCGACGCGAGGCGGTCGCCCGCAAGGTCACTTATTACACGACCCTCGCGGGCGCATTGGCCACCTGTGAGGCCATCGATCACCTCCAGGAGGTCGAGGTGAATCGGCTCCAGGATCTTCACAAGGAGGTTCGTGTATGAGCCGTAAGCCATTGACTGCAAAAGGCGCGGAGAAGCTGCGCGTCGAGTTGCGACGGCTCAAGACCGAGGAGCGGCCGCGCATCATCCAGGCGATCGCCGAGGCGCGGGCCCATGGCGACCTCAGTGAGAACGCGGAGTATCACGCCGCCCGCGAGCAGCAGGGGTTCATCGAGGGCCGGATCAAGCACATCGAGCACGACCTGTCCCACTGCGAAATCATCGACGTCGGCCACCTGCCGCCCGGCGACCGGGTCGTATTCGGCGCCACGGTCCACCTCGAGGACCAGGACGACGGATCGGAGGTCGTGTTCCAGATCGTGGGTGAGCCGGAGGCCGACGTGCGGGCCGGGCAGATCTCCATCACCTCGCCGATCGCGAGGGCGCTGGTCGGGAAGCGGGAGGGGGACGTCGTGGACGTCGCCGTGCCGGGGGGTACCCGCGCTTTCGAGATCGTCGCGGTCCGCTACCTCTGATATTCGGTGCCAGGCACCGGATTTCGATCAGGCCGGCAGCAGGATGCCCGGCTTGTCGGGGTTCTGCCGGTAGTAGAGCGCAACGTGCCCGATGCGCTGCACCAGCTCCGAGCGGGTCGATGCCGCGAGTTCAGCCAGGAGGCGGTCACGTTCCTCTCGGTCGCCGACCCGGGCCCGCACCTTGACCAGTTCATGGTCGCGCAGCGCACGGTCGAGTTCGGCAACGAGGTTCGACGAGATGCCGCCCTGGCCAACCAGGACGATGGGGTTGCGGTCATGGCCGAGTCGCCGGAGGTACTTCTTCTGTGGTTCGGTCAGGGGCATGGGGAAGCGGCCAGCGGATAGCGGATGGCGGATAGTGTAGAAGCAGAATCGCCTATCCGCTGACCACCGACAACCATCCCCGCCATGCCCAAGCGTTCCAAGAGTTCCGCCCGCTGGCTCGCCGAGCACGCCTCGATCGAGGTCCCGTCGTGCAGATGCCCGTCGTCACGGCACGAGAAGCTCACCCAGGCGGGCACATCGCCGAGCTCGCCGAGCACGCCGCCGACCCGTATGTGAAGCGCGCCCACGAGGAGGGGTGGCGCTCGCGAGCGGCCTTCAAGCTCGAGGAGATCCAGCGCGCGGACCGGATCCTGCAACCCGGCATGATCGTCGTGGACCTCGGGGCAGCGCCGGGAGGCTGGAGCCAGTTCGCGGCGCGGACGCTGGCCGGCAAAGGGCGCGTGATCGCGCTCGACGTGCTCGAAATGCCGGCGCTGCCGGGCGTGGAATTCATCCAGGGCGACTTCACGGAGGACGCGGTTCTCGCGCGGCTCGAGGCCGCGCTCGGTGGCGCGAAAGTCGACCTTGTCATGTCCGACATGGCCCCCAACATGATGGGCATCAGCGATGTGGACCACGACCGATCGATGCACCTGGTAGACCTGGCCGTGGATTTCGCTGCGCGCGCGTTGCGGCCCGGCGGGGACCTGCTGATGAAGGTCTTCCAGCGACGCGAATTCCAGCCGCTGATCGCGCGACTGCGCCGGGATTTTGAATCCGTGAAGTTGCGCAAACCGAAAGCCTCCAGGGCCCGCAGCCCGGAGGTGTACGTTCTGGCACGCGGGTACCGATTGGTGTAGTGTCAACTGAGCGGTCCTGCGCCTCCGCGGTGCGGGACTGGCCCGTCTGGGATCCGAGGTCAAGGCATTGAACGATCTGGCCAAAAACGTCGTCCTGTGGATCGTGATCGCCGTGGTGCTGGCGACGGTGGTCAGCAACTTCAGCTCGCGCACGAGCGCGGTGCAGGAGATGCCGTACTCCACGTTCCTCACGCACGTGAAGGACGGCACGGTATCCCAGGTGACCTTCAGCGGCGACAAGATCTCGGGCGTCCGCTCGAGCGGCGAGCAGTTCGTCGTCTACAGCCCCGAGACGGACAACTCCGCGCTCATCGGCACGCTGCAGAAGAACGGCGTCACGTTCAGCGCGGCGCCGCCCGAGCGGCAGTCGTTCCTGATGCAGTTGTTCATCTCCTCGTTCCCGATCCTGCTGCTGATCGGCGTCTGGGTGTACTTCATGCGCCAGATGCAGGGCGGGGCCGGGGGGCGCGGCGCCATGTCGTTCGGCAAGAGCCGGGCG
>JBBIVG010000322.1:0-3620 GCA_037439865.1 Nevskiaceae bacterium | reverse complement strand
AGATCTGGGGCAACACCTACAAGGGCAAGCTCGACGACATCTTCGACATCCAGGAACAGGTCGCGCAGCAGATCGTCGATGCGCTGAAGCTCAAGCTCACGTTCTCCGAGAAGGTGTCGCTCACGAAGCGCCAGACGGTGAACGCCCAGGCGTACGACCTCTACCTGCGCGGACAGGATTACCTGTACCGCCTCACGAAGCGCAGCGTCGAGTACGCGATCCAGCTCTTCGAGAAGGCGATCGAGCTCGACCCGCGTTACGCCGCGGCTTACGCCGGCTGCTCCTGCGCGTACGGACAGATGTTCCAGTGGTTCTCGCGCGAGGAGCGGTATCGCGACAAGGCCCACGAGTTGAGCTTCAAGGCGCTGATGTACGACAGCAACCTGCCCGAGGCGTACACGGCCATGGCGCTGTCGTACTTCATCTGGCGTCGACTCGACGAGGCGGCGGCCTCGGGCCGCAAGGCCATCGAGCTCGATCCCGACGACTTCATCGCGTACTGGACGCTCGGGCGCATCCACCTCACGAACGGCGAGCTCGAGCAGGCGGTCGAGTTGTTCAAGCGGGTGATCGAGCTGCGCCCGAGCTTCTACGTCGCCTACAGCGACCTGAAGCAGTCGTACGAGGGCCTGGGTCGGATGGATGAGGCCGCCAAGGAGGGTCAGCAGCTGCTCGATATCCTGCCGAACTACCTGCTGCAGAACCCAGACGACTCGCGCGCGCGGATGTTCTACGCCGTGACACTCGCCGAGATGGGCCGCAAGGACGAGGCCATCCGCGAGGGCTCGATGGCGCTCGAGCTCAGCCCGGGCGACACGGTGATGCTCTACAACGGAACGTGCCTGTATTCGCGCCTCGGGGAGACCAGGCGTGCCATCGAGACGCTGCGGCAGGCGATCGCGGGCGGCTACGAGAACTTCGGCTGGATGAAGCACGATTCCGACCTCGACCCGATCCGCAACGATCCGGAGTTCGTCGAGCTGATGGCGGGGCGGTAGGCGTGGCGCCCGGCCCGAGAATGGGCCGGGATTTCCCTAAGCGATTGAAAAGATTGGCGCTCCCAGAGGGATGGGCGCTACGCCATCCCTGGCCGCGCCCCGCTGGGCCGGCTGTCGCCGTCCCGATTCGCTCCATTCGAATCGGTCGAACCCTCTACCTCGGGTTCAAAGGGTCTCTGGGAGCTTGGGTCCCGCGCTGACTGCGCGGGAATTGGCGCTCCCAGAGGGATTCGAACCCTCGTACCAGCCTTGAGAGGGCTGTGTCCTGGGCCTCTAGACGATGGGAGCGCGCCGTTGACGGGCGGACTTACGGGGTCCGCGCGAGGCCGCGTATTATACGCAGCCATTTTTCCCGGTCCAGCGGAAGCCGCTTCATTGCTCTCTTTCGACAACAACAACGGCCCAGACAAGCCGCAGCCCGTCATCGTCCCGCGCGCCGAGCACTCGATCTCGCGCGCGAACATTTCCCCGAGCGCGCTCCGTGTGCTCTACCGGCTCAAGGAGGCGGGCTTCCAGGCCTTCCTCGTCGGCGGCGCGGTCCGTGACCTGCTGCTCGGCCTGAGCCCGAAGGATTTCGACATCGCGACCGACGCCCACCCCGAGCAGGTCCGCAAGCTGTTCCGCAACTGCCGCCTGATCGGCCGGCGATTCCACCTCGCCCACGTGCGCTTCGGCCACGAGATCATCGAGGTCGCGACGTTCCGCGCCGCCCACACCGAGGTGGACGAGGACAACAGTGTCGACGAGGTCGGGCACCGCGTGCTCGACGAACACGGTCGCATCCTCCGCGACAACCTCTACGGAAGTATCGAAGAAGACGTGTGGCGGCGCGATTTCACCGCCAACGCGCTCTACTACAACATCGAGGATTACTCGATTTGGGATTTTGTCGGCGGCGTGCCGGACGCGCGGGACCGCGTGCTGCGCCTGATCGGCGACCCGGAGACGCGCTATCGGGAAGATCCGGTGCGCATGCTCCGCGCCGCGCGCTTCGCGGCCAAGCTCGGTTTCACGCTGCACCCGGACACCGAAGCGCCCGTTCATCGTCTCGCGTACCTGCTCGATGACGTGCCGCCCGCGCGGCTCTTCGACGAGACGATGAAGCTGATGCTCGCGGGCTCGGCCGCTGCTTCGTGCAACCTGCTCGCGCGCTTCGGGCTGCTCGGGCACCTGATGCCCGACCTGGTGCGGGCCGTGAACGAAGCTCCGGAGTCGCCAGGTGCGCGACTCGTGCAACTCGGCCTCGCGCAGACCGACGAGCGGGTGCGCAACGACAAGTCGGTCACGCCGACGTTCCTGTTTGCCGTGCTGCTGTGGCCCGCCATCCTGCGGGAGCTGAAGGTGCCGGGCGGTCCGTTGCCGGACGATATCGCGATCCTCGGGTCCGCGATGGATGGCGTCGTCGCGCGCCAGATGCGCAGGATCGCCGTCCCGAAGCGCTTCATGCTGCCGATGCGCGACATCGTCCTGATGCAGCCGCGCTTCACGCGCCGTTCCGGGAGGCGGGCGCTCCGGTTCCTCGAGCATCCGCGTTTCCGCGCCGCCTACGACTTCCTGCTACTCAGGGCGGAAGCGGGCGAAGTCGAACCGGAGCTCGCGGCGTGGTGGACGCGTCTGCAGACACTGGCGCCCGCCGAGCGTCTCGCCGAGGTCGAGAGCCAACCGTCCACGGGCGAGTCCGCGCCGCGCAAGCGCTCGCGCCGGCGTCGCCGCCGTCCCGCCGGCCGCGCCGCGGATTGACACCGTGGACGCGACGCGCTGGGTCCCAGCCTACGTCGCGCTCGGCAGCAATCTCGATGACCCACGCGCCCAGGTCGAGCGGGCGTTTGCTGCGCTCGGGACGCTGCGCGACTCGCGGCTCGTCGCGCGCTCCGCCCTGTATCGGTCGCCGCCCTTCGGACCGGTTGCACAGCCCGACTTCGTCAACGCAGTCGCCGGCATGCTGACCCGGCTCGATCCGCGCTCGATGCTCGTCGAACTCAAGGCGATCGAGGCAAGGCTCGGTCGCGAGCGCCCGGCCGTGCGCTGGGGCCCGCGCCACATCGATCTCGACCTGCTGGTGCACGGGACGAGCCGCGTCGCCGAGCCAGGACTCGAGGTTCCGCATCCCGGCATCGCCGAGCGGGCATTCGTGCTCGTCCCGCTCGCGGAGGTCGCGCCGGATCTCGACGTGCCGGGACTCGGCCGGGTGGCTACACTCGCGGCTCGCCTCGACTCGACCGGACTGGAACGCCTCGCCGCATGAGCCCCGTGCCGAACAAGCCGCAGGACGAGCCCGAGATCGTCCACACGCCGCACCGCTTCGTCGTGGTGGAGGGGCCGATCGGCGTCGGCAAGACCAGCCTCGCGCGTCGGCTGGCAGCCAGCTTCGGCAGCGATCTCGTGCTCGAGCAGGGCGACGAGAACCCGTTCCTCGAGCGCTTCTACAGGAACCCGCGCGCCGCCGCATTCCAGACCCAGCTCTATTTCCTGTTCCAGCGAGCGCGCCAGATGCAGGAACTGCGGCAGCATGACCTGTTCCAGCGCGTCCGCGTTGCCGATTACCTGCTCGAGAAGGATCGCCTGTTCGCGCGCCTCACGCTCAACGAGGAGGAACTCGGCCTCTACGAGCAGGTGTACGCC
>JBBIVG010000321.1:0-3631 GCA_037439865.1 Nevskiaceae bacterium | reverse complement strand
CGTGTGCGGGCTCGCGATGTAACCGAGCTCCTCGAGGTCCGCCATCACGTTGCGCACTGTCGCGGCGCTGAGATTGAGGCCGGAGTCACGCGAGAGCGTGCGCGAGCCGACGGGCTGCCCCTCGCGGATGTAGCTCTCGACCAGCACCCTGAGCAGGTGCTGCGCGCGCTCGTTGAAGATCTCGTCGCCTGTACCGGAGGTCATGTTGTTTAAGCCACTGTCGGGACGGAAAATTTTCCCAACGGCCGACCGCCAAGCTAGCAACCGCTTTTTGCCCAAGTCAAGCGCGGCAAATTCGCGCGTTCATGCGACGAAGCGCGCTGGCCGCACGCGCGTGGTGCATGCTAAAAGGCGGGGCACTCATGAACACCGGGACCGTCGCCTACCGCACCGTCGCCCTCGCGGGTCGGCCTGCCGAACCCCGGGTGGGGGAAGCGATGCTGGCGCTCGCCGCCCACCTCCTCGGCCGGGGCGTCCGGGTTCGCGCCGCCGCAGGCCAGGAAATCGATTTCGCATCGCTCGACGTGGAGCTCGTTCCCGAGGCCGAGCTCGCGCTCGGCACGGAGCTCGTGGTCGCGGTCGGCGGCGACGGCACGATGCTGCACGCGGCGCGAATGGCGGCCGCCTGCGGCGTTCCAGTGCTCGGGGTCAATCGCGGTCGCCTGGGCTTCCTGGCGGACATTGGTCCGGGCCGCATGCTCGAGAGCGTGGATGACGCGCTGGCCGGGCGCTGCGTGCCGGAGACGCGCATGCTCCTGCAGGCCACGGTCAAGGGCAATGATGCCCATCGCACGGCCGTCGCGCTGAACGACGTCGCCGTCGCGAAGCACGATACGGGACGCATGCTGGACCTGCGCACGTGGGTGGACCAGGCGTTCGTGAACACGCACGCCGGCGACGGCTTCATCATCTCGACCTCGACCGGTTCGACGGCCTACGCCCTCTCGTGTGGCGGCCCCATCGTCCACCCGGCCCTCGCGGCGATCGTGCTGGTGCCCATCTGCCCGCACACGCTCTCCGACCGCCCGATCGTGGTCGGCGCCGACTGTGTCGTGGAACTCGAGCTGGCAGGCCGCCCCGAGACCCGCGCCCAGGTCGTCTGCGACGGCATTCCGCTGTGTGAACTCGAACCGGGTATGCGCCTGCGCGTCGAGCGCGCCACGGTCAGCGCGACGCTGCTGCATCCCCCCGGTCACGACTACTTCCGGATCCTGCGCTCGAAGCTGCACTGGGGTCGCGGCGGCCGCAACGGACCGCCCACCGGCGACTGACCCGGCCGATGCTGACCCACCTGCAGATCCGCGACTTCGCGATCGTCGAGGCCGTCGAGCTTGAGCTTACGCCCGGCTTCACCGCGCTGACGGGCGAGACCGGCGCCGGCAAGTCGATCCTCGTGGATGCGCTGCTGCTGGCGGTCGGCGGCCGGGCCGACAGCGGCGCGGTGCGCCACGGCGAGGAACGAGCCGAGATTTCCGCCGCGTTCGACCTCGCGCGCAACGCGGCAGCGCGCGCCTGGCTCGAGGAGCAGTCGATCGCCCACGACGGAGAGGCGCACCTGCGCCGGGTCGTGACGGCGGACGGTCGAAGCCGGGCGTACATCAACGGGCAGGCCGTTCCCGTGCAGTCGCTGCGCGCCCTGGGCGAATCGCTCGTGGACGTGCATGGCCAGCTCGAGTTCCAGTCCCTGTCGCGACGCGGCTACCAGCGCGAACTGCTCGACGACAGTGGCGGACTGGCGACCGACGTCGCGGCCGTGCGGTCCGCGTACCAGTCGTGGCGAACCCTGGACCGGGAACGCATCGAGTTCGAGCAGCGCGGGCGCGACCGCGACAGCCGGCTCGAGTTGCTCGGTCACTACGTCACGGAGCTCGAGGCCCTGGACCCGAAGCCGGGAGAAGCCGTCGAACTCGCTGAGGAGCGCAAGCGCATCGCCAGCCTCGGCCGGCTCGCGGAGGGCTCCCGCCAGGTGGCCGACCTGCTGGCCGGAGACGACGGCGGAGCCACCGGCGCGCTCGCCCGGTCTCACGCGGTGCTCCGGCAACTCGCCGGCCTGGACGCGACGCTGGCCGCGACCCTGAGGCTCGTCGAGGAAGCGCACATCGCCTGCCGCGAAGCGGTGGCGGGCCTGCGCCGATACATGGACGGGCTGGACGCGGACCCGGCGCGGCAGGAGTGGGTCGAGAGCCGGCTCGCGGCGCTCGAGGCCGCGGCCCGCAAGCACCGGGTCGAGACCGGGGAGCTGCCGGAGTTGAAACTGCGACTGGGAACCGAGCTTTCGGCACTGCGCGAATCGACCGTGAGCCTCGCCGAACTCGAGCGCAAGCTCGCGGCGGCCGCCACGGCCTACGAAGACGCGGCACGGCGCCTGTCCGCCGGGCGCATGGAAGCAGCACGCGCGATCGACGGCAAGGTCACGGCACTCATGCAGGACCTCGGCATGCGTGGCGGGTTGTTCGAGACGGCGATTCGCACGGCGGAACCGTTCATCCGCTCCGAGCACGGGGCGGATGAGATCGAGTTCCTCGTGAGTGCCAACCCGGGCCATCCGCCGCGACCGCTTGCAAAGACGGCCTCCGGCGGCGAGTTGTCCCGCATCAGCCTCGCGCTGCAGGTCGCGACGCTGCACGCCGCGCACCTCCCCTGCCTAGTCTTCGACGAGGTTGACGCCGGCATCGGCGGCGCCGTGGCCGAAATGGTGGGACGCCAGCTGCGAGCGCTCGCAGCGTCAGGCCAGGTACTCTGCGTCACGCACCTTGCCCAGGTCGCCTCGCAGGCTGACCGGCAGGTGAAGGTCGCGAAGCGCACGGTGCGCGGCACGACGCATACGGCGCTCGAGCCGCTGGCTGGCGATTCGCGCGTCGAGGAACTGGCTCGCATGCTGGGAGGCGCGAGCATCACCGAGCGCGCACGGGAGCACGCCCGCGAAATGCTCGAATCGGCGCTGCAGCGGCCGGCGCCGCGACGTACTAGCGCTTCTTCGCGCGGTGGAGGCAGTTCTCGCGCACGCAGCGGCCGTGCAGGGTGAGCGAGTGGTCGGTGATGTCGAATCCTAGGCGCTCGGCGATCGAGCGCTGCCGGTCCTCGATGCCGTCGTCCGTGAACTCCTCGACGCGCCCGCAGTCTATGCACACGATGTGGTCGTGGTGCGTGCCTTCGTTCAGTTCGAACACCGCTGTCCCGCCCTCGAAGTGATGGCGGGTCACGAGCCCGGCGCTCTCGAACTGCGTCAGCACCCGGTACACGGTCGCAAGCCCGATGTCCTCGTCCGCGTCGATGAGGCGACGATAGACGTCCTCGGCGCTCAAGTGACGCGACTGGCTGCCCGCCAGGATCTCGAGGATCTTGAGGCGCGGCGTCGTGATCTTGAGACCGACCCGGCGCAGTTGCGAGGGTTCCACGGCTGTTGAGTCCTGGTGGCGACCGCGCGGGGGCGCGGTTCCTGTATGATTCGCGGTCATTATGTCCGGCACCGGCCGGCAACTCCAGACAGATGAAGCCCTTCGACAGATTCTCCGGACTGCATCGCACCTTGTCGATGCTCCTCGCGCTCGCGGCGGCAGGCACTGCCCTGCCCGGCTGCGTCTATCGCCCGACCATCCAGCAGGGCAACCTGCTCCTGCAATCCGACATC
>JBBIVG010000320.1:0-3637 GCA_037439865.1 Nevskiaceae bacterium | reverse complement strand
GCTGCGTGTCCGCCGGGCCGATGCTGACGGCCAGCACCTCGTCGGCGAGACCTTTTTCCTTGATGCGCAGTGCCTCTTCGAGCGCAATCTCGTCGAAGGGGTTGATGCTCATCTTGACCCCTTCGGTCACCACGCCGGAATTGTCCGGCTTGACCCGGATGCGGACGTTGTAGTCCACCACGCGTTTGACGCCAACCATGATTCTGCGCACGCGCCTGACTCCTCTAGCCGATTAACTGGGTGAATATACCTTGCGGTGCAGCATCATATCAGCCCGAGGGCGGCGAGCCGCTCGATCACCTGACGCTGCGTGGACAGGAAGTGGCTGCGGTCCGGGACCTTGTGGGAGCCGTCCGGGGCGAGCAGCGTGTTCGGCGGGTAGATGGCGGCGCCCGTGTAGACCGACGCAAAGAGCTCGAGCCGCTGCCGGGACAGGAGGTTGCCCATTCCCGGCCGGCGGCGGTAGCGGCGCAGCGCGGCGAGGTCGATCTCGGCGCAGGCGACCGAACTCTCCCCGAATCCGGCCTGGGCGCGGACCTCACCGAGGAAATCCACTATTTTCGACATGCCGTCCGTCGAGTTAGGCGGCAGGTCCACGTCGATCATGCCGGCCGTGTTCGCCGAGACGACGTAGGCGAGGTTCTCGATCGCCCGCGCCCGCTTGGCGATGTCCTTCGGCGTGGCAGCGGTGCTGCCGATCTCGCTCGTGGAGTGGAGCAGGACCTCGGCGCCTCGGAGCGCGAGTGCGCGCGCGATCTCCGGGTACAGGATTTCCTCGGACGCGATCGCACCGAGCCGGCCGATGCTGGTGTTTGCCACCGGGAACACGCCGTCGAGCCCGTAGAGATCGAGGTAGCGGTCCCACAGGTCGTGCGGCGTGGGTGCGAACATCGAGATGAGCCGCCGGTAGCGCAGCACGATCTGCCCCGACGGGTCGATCACGAAGCTCGCCTGGAAGTAGAGGCCGGGGAACGCCTCGTCCGTCTCGTAGGCATTGCCCGAGAGAAAGATCGCATTGTCCTGTGCGATGCGGGCCAGTGCCTCGTATTCGGCCCCGCCCGGCGCCAGCGCGGCCTTGTGGGCCCACTCCGGCAACGCTTCGCCCTGCGGGTAACCCGTCAGGAAATACTCGGGCAACACGACGAGTCGTACGTCCTGGCCGAGGAACCCCTTGGCCGCGCGCACCTGCCGACCGATGCGCACGATGGACTCCGCCATCCTCGTCCGTGCGGACGGCGCGTCCGGGCACTTGTTCACGGCGTGGCAGGAAGTCTGGAGTGCGAGCGCCCGATAGGCGAGGTCGTTGTCGGTCATGTGAGGAATCCGGCGGGATCGCGGGCAGTGGATTCGGAAACGTAGGGGAGCGGCGGCGGCGATGTCAAACCGTGCTCCCGGGGTGCGCAATGGAGTCCTGCGGTTGCAGCCGCGAAGTTCACGATCGCCAGCCCCGCTTCTCGTCCAGCTGCCGGTTCAGGTTCAACAGGCGTCGGTAGCTCTCGTAGCGCCGTGGGTCGACGGCTCCCTCGCCGACTGCGCCCTGGACCGCGCACTGCGGCTCGCGCAGGTGCAGGCAATCGAGGAAGCGACAGCCCCCGGCGAGCGCGACGATTTCGGGGAAGCCACGCTGCACGTCTTTCGGCGGCACGACCGGCGGGGCGTAGTCCCGCACGCCCGGCGAATCCGCCAGTTCTCCCCAGGGCAACCGGATGACCGCGGAAGAGACGGTCGTGTGCCGGCCTTCGCCGGAACGATCGGACAAGCCGCCCGTCGCGCGGATCACGTCGCCCGCCAGTGCGTTCAGGA
This sequence comes from Nevskiaceae bacterium, assembly GCA_037439865.1. Taxonomy (GTDB): domain Bacteria; phylum Pseudomonadota; class Gammaproteobacteria; order Steroidobacterales; family Steroidobacteraceae; genus RPQJ01. The sequence continues at coordinate 1,834 of JBBIVG010000320.1, read as the reverse complement.
GCGAAGACTTGCCGACCCCCGACTGGCCTGCGAGGAGAGTGCGCTTGCCGGAGAGGAGGGCGATCAGGTCCTGCAGCCCGGTGCCCTTTTTTGCCGATACGGAACAGACGGGCAGGCCGAGTCGCCCGAATGCCGCGACGTAGGACAGGTCGCCAGAGTCCCGCGGCAGGTCGAGCTTGTTCACGATCAGGAGAGGCGCGATGCCTGCATAACAGGCGCCGGCGACGTAGCGGTCCACGATGAACGGGTCGCACAGCGGCATCGGGGCGACCACGATGCCCAGCTGGTCGAGGTTGGCCGCGATCGACTCCTCGAGGCCCCGGCTGTCGCTGCGGCTGAGCACGTTGCGCCGGTCGAGGCGCTCGACGACCGTCCAGTCGTCCGATCCCTCGTGCTTTTCGACGCGGACCTCGTCACCGGCCACGACATCGAGTCGCCGGCCGCGCAACTTGCAGGGCAGCGGCGGACCCTCGGCTGGAGCGACGACGACCCGCCGCCCATAGGACTCGACGACGCAGCCGCTGAGGATGTCGCTTCTCACGCGGCCACGGTCTGCCGCTCGGGCGCTTTCTGGAGATCTCGCAGGCGCTCGATGCGGGCTGCGGGTGGCGGGTGCGAGTCGTAGAAGGCGGAGTACAGGGGGTCCGGCGTGAGCGTGCTCGCATTGTCCTTGTAGAGGCGCACGAGCGCTTGGGCCAGCGATTGCGCCTCCGCGTGATTCGCCGCGAACGCGTCCGCCTGGTACTCGTGCCGCCGCGACCACGCGGCCAGCAGCGGCGAGGCGAGCCACGTGAATACCGGCGTCACCAGCACGAAAAGCAAGAGGGCGGCCGCGTCGCTGATCGTGGGCACACCGAGCGCCTCGTAGAACCAGCCTTCACGCGACAACCAGCCGAGCAAGGCAAACCCCGCGAGGCTGACGATCGCGCCGACCGCCAGGCGCTGCGGGACGTGCTTCAGCTTGAAGTGCGCGAGTTCATGGGCGAGCACGGACTCGACCTGCGGTGGCGTGAGCGTCGTGAGCAACGTGTCGAAGAAGACGATGCGCTTCTCGCGCCCGAGCCCGGTGAAGTAGGCGTTGCCGTGTGACGAGCGGCGCGAGCCATCCATCACGAACACCGACCTGGCGTGAAACCCGCAGCGGTCGAGCAGGGCGTCGATGCGTGTGCGCAGCGACTGGTCCTCGAGCGGGGTAAAGCGATTGAAGAGCGGCGCGATGACGCGGGGCCACGCCCAGGTGATCAGCAGCGTGAACGCCAACCAGGCGGCCCACGCAACGATCCACCAGCGGGCGCCCGCCGACGCCATGATCCAGAGGACGCAGGCCGTGGCGAACCCGCCGAGAAGGAAACCCAGCGCCCAGCCCTTCAGGTGGTCGGTCACGAAGACTGCGGGAGTCGTGCGGTTGAAGCCGAAGCGCTGCTCGAGAGCGAAGGTGCGATAGATGCCGAAGGGGAGCGAGAGCAGGGCCAGCGTGGCGAATACACCGAGAACCAGCGATGTTCCCTGGACGATGGGACCATTTCCCAACGACCCTGCGACCCTGCCGATCCACGCAATCCCGCCGCCGAGCGTGAGCCAGAGCAGCACGCCGGCGTCGAATACGGTTTCGACGATCCCGAGTCGCTGTCTGGCGACGGTGTAGTCGGCGGCTCTTGCGTGATCCTCCGCGGACACGACGTCGGCGAAGCAGGCCGGGACGGCGCCTCGATGAGCGGCGACATGGCTCATTTGGCGCCGCGCCAGCCAGACCTGCACTGCGACGTGGGAGCCGAGCGCGGCGAGAAAGAAGATCGAGAATGGGTACATGTTGGGCAGCCGGGAGCGGGCCGCA
>JBBIVG010000319.1:0-3643 GCA_037439865.1 Nevskiaceae bacterium | reverse complement strand
GTGTCGTGGTGGATCATCTCGTAGGCGTTGCGGTTGGTCTTCGGGCTCGTGCCCGGGACCACGCCGAAGAATCCTGCCTCGGGATTGATCGCGCGCAGCCGACCGTCGCTGCCGACGTGCAGCCACGCGATGTCCTCGCCGATCGTCCACACCTTCCAGCCCGGCATGGTGTCGGGCGGGATCAGCATGCCGAGGTTGGTCTTGCCGCAGGCCGACGGGAACGCCGCCGCGACGTAGTGGAACTCGCCGCGTGGATTCTCGAGGCCGACCACGAGCATGTGCTCGGCGAGCCAGCCCTCGGTCCGCGCCTGGTAGCTCGCGATGCGGAGCGCGTGGCACTTCTTGCCGAGCAGCGCGTTGCCGCCGTAGCCCGAGCCGATGCTCTTGATCGAGAGCTCTTCGGGGAAGTGCATGATGAAGCGGCGGTCGGGACTCAGGTCGCCGATCGAGTGCAGGCCCTTCACGAACGTGCCGTCGCGCTCGATGCGCTCGAGGGCGTGCGTGCCCATGCGCGTCATGATGCGCATGTTGAGGACGACGTACGGGCTGTCGGTGATTTCGACGCCGCAGCGGGCGTACGGCGAGTTGATCGGTCCCATGCAGTAGGGGACCACGTACAGCGTGCGGCCCTTCATGCAGCCGGCGAAGAGGGCATCGATCTTGCGGTGAGCCTCGGCCGGGTCCATCCACAGGTTGTTGGGACCCGCGTCGTCCTTGTGCTTCGTGCAGATGAAGGTGAGGTGCTCGACGCGCGCCACGTCCGAGGGGTGAGAGCGATGCAGGTAGCAGTTCGGGAACGTCGCCTGGTTCAGTTCGATCAGGTCACCGCGCAGCAGCATCAGCTGCGTGAGTTCGTCGCGCTCCGTGTCGGAGCCGGTGCACCAGTGGATGCTGTCGGGTTGGGTGAGCTTGGCGGTCTCGGCGACCCATTCGCGGAGCGCGGCGTTCGTGGTTGTCATCAGGGGTATCCTTCGTCAGCCCGGCGCCGCCTGCAACGCGGCCACCCGGGACCATGAGTTGATCCTTGACGCCCGATTATAGCCTCCGGCCCCCGATGCCCCGCACCCGTGGACGGCACGTATAGGAGGTGGAAATTTGGTGCCAGGCACCGGATTTCTTCCGGCGCGGAAATCCGGTGCCTGGCACCGAATTTCCAGCCAAAAAAAGGGCCCTCACGAGGAGGGCCCAATCAGGGGGAGACCTTTATGGAAGTGTTCGTTCGTCAGCGATGCGACTCGTTCAGGCGGCGACCTTGCGCGCGCGAGCGGTCGTCTTGCGGACGGCGCGCTTGACCTTGCGCTTCGCCGACTTCACTTCCGGAATCTTCTCCTCGGCCGTCTCGACGACGCGCTCGTAGGTGTGCGCCGCGACTTCCTTCAGGTCGCGCCCGGCCACCTTGAAGATGTGCACGGCGCGCTTCCCGTCCTCGACGACGCGGGCACGCGTAGCCGAGGCCATCTCGAACTGGTCGCGCACGAGGTCGACCAGGCTGTCGGCGCGGGCCGCACGCTCGAGGCGCAGGGCGACGTCCGAGAGGGCGGAGGTCAGCATGTCGGACTGCAGCTCGATCAGGCTCGACACGGCGGTCTGCGAGACCGTGGTCAGCTTGATGCCCGAGCGCGCGAACACGCGGACCGGCGTCTTGAGGGCCTTGATGTTGTCTGCCGAGCCGACCACCGCCTCGCGGACGGTCTCGCCGGCTTCCTTACGGAACTTCTGGACCTGGTCGGTGAGGACCGAGGTCTGCTCGCTCATGAACCCCTGAATCTGCTCGATCATTGGCGGCTCCTGACTGATTGGTTGCTTCTGGCGCTGCGGGGAGAGAGGTACTGCTGCGTTGCAGCATTTGCTGCAGTGCACAATAACGCTACGAGGGGTACATGTCAAATGCGGTAACTGCGGATTCCCCCTAATAATTGCCTTGCCTCGCCGGGCGCCCTCGCGCAGAGTCGCGGCCGATGCGCGGATCCGCCCCAGCCCATGACCGAAAGGGCCGCTTACAGGCCCTCGTCGCCTTCCTGGCCGTCCTGATGGTGACGCCGTGCCTGGCGGCCGGGGCGGCCGAGGCCGGGTCGGGATACGAGGCCCCGGGCGCCGTCACGGTCACGGGATCCGGCCCCCTGAAAACGGCGATCGTGGTCGAGGTCCTGGAAACCCGGCAGGGACCGGACGGAAAGGTCGAGAAGCGCTTCGTCGAGGCCCAGCGGCTCAAGGCGGGTGAGGAGGTCTATTACACGATCCGGGTGACGAACCCCGGCAAGTCGCCTGTCGAGGATGCGGTCGTGACGAAGCTGCTGCCGTTCGGCGTCGATTACATCCGAGGTTCGGCCGCAGGGCCCGCGTGCATCGTCGAGTTCTCTACCGACGGCGGTAACACCTTCGGGGCCCGGCCCAAGGCGGGCGAATACACCCACGTGCGGTGGACTTTCGGGCACCCGCTCGCCCCGGGCGCCACCGCGCTGCTCCGCTTCCGGGCGATCTTCCGCTGACCGTGGGCCGCCCACTCGACGAACTCTTCGGGCCCGACGGCCCTCTCGCCGGCGCGCTCCCGGGCTATGCCGTTCGCGAGCAGCAGGTCGAGATGGCGGAGCACGTCGCGGCCGCGCTCGTGGCGCACGAGACGCTCGTCGTCGAAGCCGGCACGGGCACGGGCAAGACCTTCGCCTACCTCGTGCCCGCGCTCGTTTCGGGCCGGCGCGTGATCATCTCGACCGGCACGCGCGCGCTGCAGGACCAGCTGTATCACCGCGACCTGCCCGCCGTGTGCGGCGCGCTTGGTCGGCCCGTGCGGATCGCGCTACTCAAGGGGCGCGCGAACTATCTCTGCCGCCATCGACTGGACCTCGCCGAGCAGCAGGCCTACGCGCGTGGCGTGCGCCGCGAAGTCGCGACCGCGATTCCGAAAGTGCGTGCATGGTCCCACGTGACGCGCAAGGGCGACATCGCGGAACTGCCCGGCCTTGGCGAGCAGGATCCGGTGTGGCCCTGGGTCACCTCGACGCGCGAGAACTGCGTCGGCGCCGAATGCCCGAAGTACGACGACTGCTTCGTCCTCGCCGCGCGACGCGAGGCGCAGGCCGCAGACATCGTGGTCGTGAATCACTACCTGTTGATGGCCGATCTCGTTCTGAAGGAGGAAGGCTTCGGCGACCTGCTGCCCGGCGCGGATGCGATCGTCATCGACGAGGCGCACCAGCTGCCGGACGTGGCGGCGCAGTTTCTCGGCTACAGCGTGAGTACGCGACAGCTCTCTGCGCTTGCGAAGGACATCGCGGGCGAACTGATGCTTTCGCAGCAGATGGCGTCCTGCGTGGACGCAGCACTCACCGGGCTGGACGCGCAGGTCGCAGCCGTGGTTTCCGCGGCGAGCGGCGCCGAAGCCCGGCTCGAACACTCGCAGTGGCCGGAGCGGCTGGTCGAGTCCTTGAACGGTCTCGCGCACCGCACGACCGAGCTCGCCGAAGCGCTGGCACCGCTCGCGGGTGAAGGGCAGGGAGCGTTCGCGCGACTCCGCGAGCGGCTGGTCGAGAGCGCGGAACGGCTTCACTCGCTCACGCAGGAAGAGGCGGAGGGCGGCGTGCGCTGGGCCGAGATGACCGCGCGCAGCGTGAGCTGCCACTACGCGCCGGTCGACGTGGCATCG
>JBBIVG010000318.1:0-3666 GCA_037439865.1 Nevskiaceae bacterium | reverse complement strand
CGCCGAGATCGGCGAGGCGGCGCGTGACGTGCTGCACGCCGAGCGCGCGACGGTCTGGCTCTACGAACCGGCGCACGACGCGCTCGTGCTGGCGGGCACGCCGCCGGGCCAGGCCGTGCAGGCCAGCCTCGACCAGGGCATCCTCGGCCACACCGCCCGGTCGCGCACCATCGTGAACGTGCCCGATTGTCGCCTGGACTCGCGTTTCGATCCCGCGGTGGACCTCGACTACGACAACGACGTGCGCTGCATGCTCTCGGTGCCGCTCGTCGAGCAGAATGCGCTCGTCGGCGTGCTGCAGGTCGTGGATCGCGCGAACGGCCCGTTCACCGCCGAGGACGAGCGCGTCGCGACGACGCTGGCGTCGCAGTGCGTCGTCTTCATCCAGCGCGAGCGGCTCACGCGCACCGTGATGATGGCGGAGAAGCTCGATCGCGAGATCAAGCTCGCGCGCGACATCCAGATGAGCACGCTGCCGTCCGACATGCCGCGCGTGACCGGCTACGACATGGCGGGCCAGTTCTGCCCGGCGGACGAGACCGGCGGCGACACCTTCGACCTCGTGACGCTCGACGACGGCCGGCTCTTCGTGCTGCTCGGCGACGCCTCCGGCCACGGCATCGGGCCGGCGCTCAGCTCGACGCAGCTCACGGGCATGCTGCGCGTGGCGCTGCGGCTCGGCGCCGACCTCGAATCCATCTTCACGCACGTGAACAACCAGCTCGTCGAGGACCTGCCCGAGGAGCACTTCGTCACGGCGTTCCTCGGCCTCCTCGATCCGGCCCGCCACGAGGTGAAGTACCACGCCGCGGGGCAGGGACCGCTGCTTCACTTCCACGCCGCGACCGGCGAGTGCGAGTGGCACGCGCCGACGACCTTCCCGATGGGGTTCATGCGCTACCCGGTGGTGGATCCGCCCGGGAGCCTCGTGCTCGAGCCGGGCGACGTGCTCGGGCTCATCTCGGACGGCGCATTCGAATACGAGGACGCGGCCGGAAAGGAGTTCGGCACGGAGGGCGTGGAGCGCGTCATCGGTCTGAACCACTATCGGCCGATGGCGGAGCTGCTCGCGCTGATCCTCGACGCGCTGCACGATCACGCGGCCGGTGCTCCGCAGGCCGACGACATCACGATCGTGCTCATCCGCCGGCGCGCCGAGGCGAGTGCGGCGACGACGGTGCAGCGCTACTTCAAGCGCAGCTTCGACTCGCTCGAGGCGGTGTTCCAGTTCATCGATGACTTCCTGCGCGCGAAGGCGCTCGACCCGAGCCTGCGCGAGCCCGTCGACTTCATCGTCGAGGAACTCTTCACGAACATGGTCAAGTACAACCCGGGCAACAGCCACGACATCGCGCTCAGCCTCGGCTGTTCGCCGGACGCGCTGACGGTCCGGCTGACCGACTTCGACGTGGCCCCGTTCGACGTCACGCGCCCACCTCCGGTGGACATCGACAAGCCGCTGCAGGAACGGCAGATCGGCGGACTCGGGTTGCACCTGGTGCGGCAGATGGCGAGCACACTGCGGTACGAGTTCGCGGACCGTCGCAGTACCATTACGTTCACGATGGCCCTGAGGTAGCGGGGATGTTCGAGATCGGTCGTGGCGCGGCGGGGGAGGTCGTTCTCAAGGGGCGGCTGGACGCGGCCCAGTGCGAAAAAGCGCTGCAGTTCTTCGACTCGGTCCCCGATCCTTGCGTGGTCGACATGGCAGGCCTCGAGTACATCTCGAGCGCGGGCCTCGGCGTGTTGCTCAAGACCCAGAAACGCGTCATGGCGTCCGGGCGCGGGCTCCGGATCGTGAACGTGAACAAGCACATAGGCGACATCTTCCGGTACGCCGGCTTCGACAAGATCTTCGAGATCGTCCGGGCAGGCGGATAGCGGGTCCGTGCCGCGCAGGGAAGCCCGAGGGGGGACCAACTTTCTTCGTCCTGGGCCGTACTTATGAACGAGGACAGCGACGGATACCTGGTCGAGCGGTGCCTCGAAGGCGATCGACGAGCCTTCGCGGGCCTGGTGGATCGGTACCAGAAGCCGGTCTTCAATGCGGCCTTGCGGATGCTCAGGAACCCGGAGGACGCGCGGGATGTCGCCCAGACGGTGTTCCTGAAGGTGTTCGAACACCTCGGCGACTACGACCCGAAGTACAGGTTCTACAGCTGGATCTACCGGATCGCCCTGAATGAATCGGTCAACGTCATCAGCCGCCGCACCCGCCAGGAGCCGATCTCCGGCGAGGAAGTCGACGAGCGGGCTGGTGCGGACGACGAACTCGCGGTCGAGCAGGCCGGACAGCGCGTGCAGGGAGCGCTCATGACCCTCAAGGTCGAGCATCGCGAGGTCATCGTGCTCAAGCACTTCCTGGACCTGAGCTACGAGGAGATCGGTCGGGTGCTCCAGCTGCCGGAAAAGACAGTGAAATCAAGGCTCTTCACGGCGCGCCAGCTGCTGAAGGACGCCCTGCAGGTGAGCGGGATACTGTGAGCACGATCGAAGAGAAATACCTCGAGCTGATCCAGGCCGACGTGGACGGCGAGCTGCCGGAGCAGCAGCGCGCCGAGCTGAGCCGGTTCCTGCTCGCAAGACCCGAGGCGCAGGCGGCCCGCGAGGAATTGAAGCGCCTCTGCGGACTGCTGAATGCGGTCCCGGCGGTAGAGCCGCCATCAACCCTGAAGGCATCGATCCTGGGCGCGGCCCGGATGCCGGACTCGAAGGCTGGCGGTGGGGGCCTGCTGCGCGGGCCTGGCACGCCGCCGACGATGCTGCGCTACGCCGCCGCCCTGGCGGGTGGCGCGCTGGTGAGCGCCCTGGCGTTCCAGTTCGGTCTCGATCGTCGCTCGGGACTGGATATCTCCGAGGTCGCGGGCACGATGGTGGCCCAGGATCCCGTGGCCGGCTCGGGTCCGGTGGACACAATAGACGTGTCGCTGGACCAGGTGAGCGGGCGGGTGAGCCTGTACCGGTCGGCGTCGATGCGGGTCGTCGAATTCGAGCTGGCTGCCAGGCAGCCGATCGACGTGATCGTCGTCCACGACGGCCAGGAGGCGCGATTCAGCGGCTTCGGCACGTCGAAGGCGGGGGGTACTCAGCGCTATGCGCTGGTCCTCGACGGCCCCGGACAGCCGGGGGTGCCGATCGACTTCCGATTCATGTCGTCGGGGGCGGTGTTTCATCAGGAGACCCTGGGCAAGCAGGCTTCGAACTGAGGCATGGTCCTTTTGGCCGGGCACCAACTTTTGCGGGGCCCGGCGGTAATTCAAAGTGTGGTGCAACGAATGGAGCCCGGGCGACCGGGCGTGAGGGGAGCAAAAATGGCAAGCGAGCGTGGGAATTTCGCCGGCAAGAAGGCGTGGATCATCGGTGGGTTCGTGGCGGTCGTCGGCGTCGTCGGCTACCTGAGCCTCAGCTATCCACCGGCCAGCGAGGACGCGGCCGGCACGATCGTCCCGGCCCAGCGGTACCGGGCTGACGGAGCGAGCGGCGCCCCGATGGGCGACCAAAGCGGCCTCGGCACACAGGCCAACGGCGCCGCCATTTCGGGCGCGGCGAACGCGGCCAATGCTGCGAATGCTGCTAACGCTGCGAACGCCGCCAACGCGGCGAATGCGGCCAATGCTGCTAACGCTGCGAACGCCGCCAACGCGGCGAATGCGGCCAATGCTGCTA
>JBBIVG010000317.1:303-3667 GCA_037439865.1 Nevskiaceae bacterium | reverse complement strand
CTCGCAGGCGTGGATGGCGCCCACCGGCATCTTCAACTCGCACCTCATCATGGCTGCCAGCGTCGAGCGCAACGGCACGGAGGAGCAGAAGCAGCGCTATCTGCCGCGCTTCGCAACTGGCGAGCTGCGCGGCGGCATCGGTCTCACCGAACCCAATGCCGGGACCGACCTCCAGGCCATCCGCACGGTGGCGCGCCGCGACGGCGACGACTACGTCATCAACGGCACGAAGACCTGGATTACGAACGGCGTGTACGGCACGTGCTTCGCCGTGCTGACCAAGACGAACCCCGACGCGCAGCCTCGCCATGCGGGCATGAGCATGTTCATCGCGGAGAAAGGCCCGGGTTTCACCGTCGGCCGCAAGATCCGCAAGCTCGGCTATCGCGCGATCGACAGCGCCGAGCTCGTGTTCGAGAATTTCCGGATTCCTGCGGCCAACCTCGTGGGCGGGACCGAGGGACGCGGCTTCCACCACGCCGTCGGCGGCCTCGAGCTCGGGCGCATCAACGTCGCGGCGCGCGGCGTCGGCCTCGCGACCGGCGCGCTGGTCGATGCGCTGCGCTATTCGCAGCAGCGCCAGGCCTTCGGCAAGCCGATCTGCCAGCATCAGGCCATCCAGCTCAAGCTGGCCGAGATGGCCACGAAGGCCGAGGCGGCGCGACTGCTCGTCGAGCAGGCCGCACGCAAGTACGACACAGGGCAGCGCTGCGACCTGGAAGCGGGCATGGCCAAGCTCTTCGCCTCCGAGACCGCGGTCGAGAACAGCCTCGAGGCCATGCGCATCTTCGGCGGCTACAGTTACTCCGTGGACTTCGACGTGGAGCGTTACTACCGCGATTCCCCGCTCATGTGCATCGGCGAGGGCACGAACGAGATGCAGCGGATCATCATTGCGCGCCAGCTCGTCGAGAGGAACCCGGTGTGAGCGCTGCCCTGCCCCTCGCCGGCATCCGCGTCCTGACGTTCGAGAACTTCGGCGCGGGCCCGTTCGGCTCCATGTACCTCGCGGACCTCGGGGCCGAGGTGATCAAGATCGAGAACCGCGAACAGGGCGGTGACGCGACGCGTGGCATGGGCCCCTGTTTCCTCGGCCCGCACGACAGCCACTTCTTCCAGACCTTCAACCTGAACAAGAAGAGTGTGACTCTCAACCTGAAGCTGCCCGAAGGCCAGGATGCGTTCCGCCGCATCGCACGCACGGCGGACGTCGTGATGAACAACCTGCGCGGCGACCAGCCCGGGAAGCTCGGCCTCAACTACGCGGCGCTCGGTGGCGTCAACCCGCGCATCCTGTGCGCGCACCTCTCCGCCTACGGGCGCGACAACGAACGACGCGGCTGGCCCGGCTACGATTACCTCATGCAGGCGGAAGCAGGGTTCCTGCACCTCACCGGCGAACCCGGCACGCCCCCCGCACGCATGGGCCTCTCGATCATCGACTACATGACCGGCATCACGACGGCGGTGGCGGTCCTTTCTGCCCTCATCGGTGTCATGAAATCCGGTCGCGGCCGCGACATCGACGTCTCGCTGTTCGACGTGGCGCTCCATCAGCTCAGCTATCCCGGCAACTGGTACCTCAACGAAGGGCTGCGCACGGAGCGCCTGCCGCGCAGCTCGCACCCGTCCGCGGTGCCGGTGCAGCTTTTCAGGACCCGCGACGGCTGGATCTTCGTGATGTGCATGACCGACAAGTTCTGGCAGGCGCTGCTCGGCGTGCTCGGTCGCGAGGACCTCGCGACGGATCCGCTGTACGCCGACGCCAGGGCTCGACGCGCGCACCGCGACCAGCTCACCGTCGTGCTCGACGCCGAGTTCGAGCGCGAGACGACGCAACACTGGCTCGGGCGCCTGCAAGGACTCCTGCCGGCGGCGCCCGTGTACGACCTGCCGCAGGCACTCGACAATCCCTACGCACACGAAATCGGGATGGTGCGCTCCCTGCCCCATCCGGCACGCCCCGATTTCCGCGTGCTGGCCAATCCGATCAAGCTCGATGGCGAGCGCTTGCCGTCGCGCCTCGCGCCCGGGCTCGGTCAGCACACCGACGAGGTGTTGCGCGAAGTCGGCTATTCCGATGCGGAAGTTGCCGCGCTTCGCGACAAGGGCGTCGCCTGATGAAGCTCGACGGCGTGCGCGTGCTCGACCTCGCGCTGTTCCTGCCGGGACCGCACCTGTCGCAGCTCATGGCCGACCACGGCGCGGAGGTAATCAAGCTCGAGCCGCCCGGTGAAGGCGACCCCGGGCGCCACATCGGCCTCGGCGAACGAGGCCACAGCGTCTTCTTCCGCAATCTCAACCGCGGCAAGAGGAGCGTGAGCCTCAACCTGAAGTCGGCGGCAGGGCGCGAGGCGCTGCTCAGGATCGCCGGAACCGTGGACGTGCTCATCGAGGCGTTCCGCCCGGGCGTCGCGGCGAAGCTCGGCTTCGACTACGAGACCGTGCGCCAGCGCAATCCGCGCGTCATCTATTGCTCGCTCTCGGCCTTCGGGCAGACCGGGCCCTATCGCGACGTTCCCGCTCACAACCTGGCCTGCGAGGCGTACGCGGGCACGATCAGCGTCAACCTCGGTCAGGACGGTGAGCCCGCGATGCCTCACGTCCCGGTGGCGGATTTCGCCGCGGCCTCGATGGGCCTCGCCGGCGTGCTGATGTCGCTCTACCGGCGCGAGAAGACCGGGCATGGCGACCGCCTCGACATCAGCATGCACGACGCGGCGCTGGCCTGGCTGCCGAACGTGCTCGGGCCGGTGTTCGTCGAGAAACGCGCGCCGGTTCCGCAGCATGAGCGCACCTGGGGCGGCGGCGCGTTCTACCGCATCTACCGCACCCGGGACGGCCGGCACGTCGTGCTCGGCGGACAGGAGCCCAAGTTCGTGCGCAACCTGCTCACCGAATGGGGCCGGCCGGACCTCATCGATCTTTGCGCGCGCGGACCAGGCCCGCACCAGCAGCCGGTCATCGACTTCCTGCAGGGTGTCTTCGCAACGAAGACCCAGGCCGAGTGGGTCGAATGGTTCGCGGGACGCGACGTCTGCTTCGCGCCGGTAAAGAACCTGCGCGAGGCCTTCGACGATCCCCAGGCCAACGCGCGCGGCATGCACCTCGTCGATGATCTCGGGCAGGAACACATCGGGCTGCCGATCAAGTTCGCGGATGAGCCCGGCCGTCCCGATTTCCACGTTCCTGCGCTCGGCGCGCACACGGAAGAAGTGCTGCGCAGCGTCGGCTACGACGACGACGCGCTAGCGCGACTCAAGCGCGCCGGCGCGTACTAGCGTCGCCCGTCGGCTTTGCGCCTGGCCGTCCGGAGCAGGACGACAGGGCGTCGCGCCGCATGGACGCGGCGCGCGAGCCCCCA
>JBBIVG010000317.1:0-273 GCA_037439865.1 Nevskiaceae bacterium | reverse complement strand
CTCCGGACGGCCAGGCGCAAAGCACGCGCAGCGCGCAGGACCGCGCGAACGCGCTAAGTCGGCAGCGACGGCGCGCGCCGATGCCAGTCCGTCGCGCCCTCGAACGCGTGCGCTACGCGCAGCAGCGTCGCCTCCGCGAACGGCCGCGCTACGACCTGGAAGCTGGTCGGCAGACTGTTGCGCGTGAATCCACAGGGCACGGACAGGGCCGGCAACCCGAGGTAGTTGAACGGGGCCGTGCAGCGCACGAGGCGCGCGATCTTGTCCCACATC
>JBBIVG010000316.1:0-3669 GCA_037439865.1 Nevskiaceae bacterium | reverse complement strand
AGGCGCTGCGGCAGCTGGATGGGCTCCGGGATTCGCGCAATGCTTCGCAATGAGCGGTACACCGGCACGGTGCATTGGAATACGTCTGAATGGGCCAAAGATCCGGACACGGGCAAGCGTTCGCGACGCATGCGTCCCCAGTCCGAATGGATAACCCACAGGGACGAGACCTTGCGAATTGTCAGTGACGAACTATTCGAACGCGCGCAGCGGCGGACTCGATTGGGAACGGACCAGCGGCTGAAAAGTGGCGGCAAGCCGAAGTACCTGCTGTCGGGTCTCCTCGAATGCGGAGTCTGCGGAGCGCACTACATCATGGCCGATCCGCGCAGCTACGCGTGTAGCGGCCACGTCGGTGGCCACACCTGCACGAATACTATTCGCGTCCGTCGTGATGCCGCGGAAGCGGCAATACTTGACCCGATCCGTCGCGAACTGCTCGCGCCGAAGCGCGTCAAGCAGATGGCACAGGAGATCGCGCGGCTGTATGCCGAAAAGGCGCGCGCTCGACACAGTCGCTCGATACGTGCGCCGCAGGAGTTGCAGGACCTTGACGCACGCCTCGCGCGTCTGCGCGATCGTCTGCGCCGCGGCGACCCGGACATGACAACCGATGAACTGCAGGCCGCTATTGAACGAGCCGAACAGATGCGGCGGGAACTGCTCGACTCGGATCGCAACATGGCACCGCCCGCCAACATTGCGCCTGTTCTTTCGCGTGCGGCCGCGTTGTACCGGAAACAGATTGCAGAGGGCCTAGACGGCGACACGCAAGCGGCGCTGAAGGCGCGGCTGATACTGCGCGATCTACTCGGGAAGATTCGGCTCGCGCCTGAATCGGACGGGAGCCTTTGGGCCGTCTATTCCATGCAACCCGCGGCACTCTTGAGGAGCGCCGCGGGTGCCGGAACAGATGGTAGCGGGGGCAGGATTTGAACCTGCGACCTTCGGGTTATGAGCCCGACGAGCTGCCAGACTGCTCCACCCCGCAATCGAGCCGCATATCTTACATGGACTGCCGGCTGATTACAAAGAGCAGAGCTCCTGACTTCCGTGGCAGCTGATGGTCAACTGCCGCCGCAGCCGCCCGTGCCGCACTGTCCCTGCCGCTTGTACATGTCGTCGCGGTCCTGCTGGTTACGCCGTTCGGCCTCCTGCACCTGCTCCTTGGTCAGGCAACTCGTCTGCGGCACGCTGGACCCGATCGGCTTGAAGCTCTTGCAGTAGATCGTCTGGTCCCCACGCTTCAGGGTTCGGTAGCCGGGCGGAGGCTTGAAATCGTCCGCCGCCGGAATCGACGGCAGCGCCACCGCGACACCTGGCTGAGCCGCAGGTGCCGCGCTTGCAGCCGGGGCGGCAGCAGGCACGGCAGCCGGCGCAGGCGGGGCCGCGGTCTGCGGGCTAGTCGCACAGGCCGACATGAGTATCGACGCGACGAACAGCGTTATCAGGCGCATCGCTGCGGACTCCGTATCACGACGCCAAGAATTATCGTGCTAAGGCAATACCTTAGCACACAGCGCGAGCAGCAGGCCCGGGTACATCCCCAACGCCAGCACCGCGATCCCGTTCACGCTGAGCACGAACCGGAATGCCCCGCTCCCCTCGAGCGCGCGACGCTCGCTCGGCTCGTCGAAGTACATGAGCTTGACGACGCGCAGGTAGTAGTACGCGCCGATCACGGAGAACGCGACCGCGACGACGACGAGCCACAGGAGCCCCACGTGCAGGGCCGCCTGGATCACGGCCAGCTTCGCCCAGAACCCGACGAACGGCGGCACGCCCGCCATGCTGAACATCAGCATCAGCATGACGGCCGCGAACCACGGGCTGCGCGCGTTCAGTCCCTTGAAGTCCTCCAGGCGGTCGGCCTCGAATCCGGCACGCGACAGCAGGATGATCATCCCGAACCCGCCGACCGACATGATCACGTAGTTGATCGTGTAGTACAGCGCGGCCTGGTAGCCCTCCGGCGTCCCGGCGAGGATGCCCATCAGGATGAAGCCGACGTGCGAGATGGTCGAATACGCCAGCATGCGCTTGAGATTCGTCTGCGCGATGGCGACGACGTTGCCGATGGCCATCGACAGCACCGAAACGACGATCAGCATGTCCTGCCAGCCCGGCGCGTGCAGACCGGCGAGTCCCTCCGCGAGCAGGCGATACGCCAGCGCGAATGACGCCAGCTTCGGTGCGGAACTCAAGAACAGCGTCACGGGGGTGGGCGCCCCGTGGTACACGTCCGGGACCCACATGTGGAACGGCACGGCCCCGAACTTGAAAGCGATGCCGACGATCAGGAACGCCAGCCCGAACAGCAGGCCGATCTGGTTCGGGCCGAGCGACGTCACCGCCTCGCTGACGTGCCCGAGCTGCAGCGAGCCGGTCACCCCGTAGATGATCGACATGCCGTAGAGCAGCGAACCCGACGCGATCGAGCCCAGCACGAAATACTTGATCGCCGCCTCGGCCGCCACGCCGGACTCGCGATTGAAGGCAACCATGGCGTACAACGACAGCGCCAACAGTTCGACGCCGAGGTAGAGCGTCACGAGGCTGTTCGCCGAGATGAGCACCATGATGCCGAGCAGCGCGAAGAGCCCGAGCACGTAGAACTCGCCCTTCAGCAGGTTGCGCTTGCGCAGGTACCCGTACGAATACATGAACGCGACGGCCACCGCGCCGTACGCGACGATCTTGAGCAGGTTGCCGACCGGGTCTGCGACGTAGGTGCCGTGCCATGCGACCGTCCGCACGCTCACCCCGGTCCTCGCCGTGACCCAGGCGGCACCCGCCAGAGCCACGATGGACAGCGCGTACGACTCCCAGCGAGTGCGCTCGTCCATGAAGATGTCGACGAGCAGGATGATGCACGCCGCGGCGAGGATGAAGATCTCGGGCGCCGCCAGCCAGAGGTCGAACCGCGTGATGATTGCCGGATTCATGGCTTAGAGCTTCGTCACCAACATCTGCTGCACGAGGTTCTCGATCGTCGGGCGCATCACGTCGAGCAACGGCGCCGGGTACAGTCCGAGCGCGAGCACCGCGACCGCGAGCACGCCGAGCACCAGGAACTCGCGGCCGTTCAGGTCCGTGAGCTCCGCGACGTGGTCGTTGCCGACCCGCCCGAAGACCACGCGCTTGACGAGCCAGAGCGTGTACGCCGCACCCAGGATCAGCGTCGTCGCCGCGAGGAACGCGTACCAGAAGCTGGCGCGGAAGCTCGACAGGATCACCAGGAACTCGCCGACGAACCCGGACGTACCCGGCAGGCCGGCATTTGCCATGGCGAAAAAGACCATCAACGTGGCGAAGATCGGCATCGTGTTGACCACGCCGCCGTAGTCGGCGATCTGCCGGCTGTGCATGCGGTCGTAGAGCACTCCGATACAGAGGAACAGCGCACCCGAGACGAGCCCGTGCGAGACCATCTGCACCATCGCGCCATCGAGGCCCATGGCGGCCCCGCGCACGCTGCCCGTCGCGCGATAGATCTGGTATGCGGCGAACGCGCCGAGCGTCACGAAACCCATGTGCGCGATCGACGAGTAGGCGATCAGCTTCTTCATGTCCTGCTGCACGAGCGCGACGAGACCGATATAGACCACGGCGATCAGCGACAGCGCGATGATCAGCCAGTCGAGTTCGCGGCTCGCGTCCGGCGCGATC
>JBBIVG010000315.1:0-3670 GCA_037439865.1 Nevskiaceae bacterium | reverse complement strand
GCCGGTCGGCCCAGCTCCGCAGGATCCTGTCGGCCGCTTCGGTGTTCGTCACCCGGTTGCCGGCCTCCGCCACGCCACCCATCCCCTCGTCCACCTGGGCGTCGACCACGCGGGCCAGCAGTGTCTTGCTCGGTCCGTCCCAGAACTCGAGATACAGCGTCATCTGGCCGGCGGAGGAGACCACCGTCCCGCTCATGCCCGGCGTCATCAGGTCCGGCGCGTTGACCACGAGATTGAGGATCGCGGGGCGCAGGATCAGTACGTCCGCCGTCTGCTCCTCGACGATCTGGTAGCCGCCCTTCGTCTGCAGTTCCTCGGTGAAGACCTTGCGGAACTCGGCGGCGATATTCGCCTTGATGCGGTCCATGTCGCTCTGATGGACCTGCCCGACGAGCCCCGGCTGGTCCTCGTTGTAGTTCTTCTGCCAGTCCTTGGCGAAATCCACGTAGGCGTCGAGCAGTGCGAGGCGCTTGTACTGGTCGAAGGTGGCGCCCGGCCGCACGTAGACGGCGCCATGCGCCGAACTGCTCCGCAGTTGCAGGCCATCCTGGGTGGTGGCAGGCCAACTGTCGTCCGCGCGGGACACGGGTGCATTGGCCAGCGCCAGGCCCGCGATGAGACATGCGAACACGGCGCGGCAGGTCCTGGCATTGCGATGGCTGATCACGGGGCCTCCTGATGCTGCGGGTGACGGATCGACTCCGCGCCGGTCGGGCGCAACGATGGACATGGTAGCCGAGTTTCCGAAATAGGGGACATTCACCCATTTCGCCAGGGACCTGCCGGAAACAGGTGAATGTCCCCTATGTCCTCACTTGACCAGCTGGTTCAGCTGGAAGATCGGCAGCAGCATCGCGAGCACGATCACGAGCACGAGCCCGCCCATGACCAGGATCATGAGCGGGCCGAGCAGCCCCACGATGCCCTGCAGGATGGCATCGAGCTCGCGCTCCTGGTGAATCGCGGCGCGCTCGAGCATGGTGTCGAGTTCGCCGCTCGACTCGCCGCTCGAGATCAGGTGAATCATCATCGGCGGGAAGACGCGGCCGGTGGCCAGCGACTTGCCGATCGGCGCGCCCTCGCGCACCCTCACGGCGGCTTCCTCCACCGCCGCCTTCATCGGCAGATTCGACACCACCTCGGCCGAGATGCGCATGGCTTCCAGTACGGGCACCGTGCTCGCCGTCAGGGTGCTCAGCGTCCTCGCGAACCGCGCCGTATTGCTGCCCCTCACGACCTTGCCGACCAGCGGCATGGCGAGCAGGAACTGGTGCCACCGCCGGCGGTTCGACTCGATCCCCAGCCAGCGCGTGAAGAGGAACAGGGCCGCCGCGACCGCGACGAGCAGCCAGATCCCGTAGCGCCGCATGAAATCGCTGCCCGCGATCAGCGCCTGGGTCAGGATCGGCAGCTGTGCCTGGCTGGTGCGGAAGACTTCGACGACCTTCGGTACCACCGAGACGAGCAGGAAGAACACGATCGCGACGCAGACGACGAACAGCAGCACCGGGTAGAGCAGGGCGCTCAAGGTCCGCTGCCGCAGCTGCTGGCGGTTGTCCGTGTAGTCGGCGAGGCGCTCGAGGACCGCATCGAGGTGGCCCGACTGCTCGCTCGCGGCCACCGTCGCGCGGTAGATCTCCGGAAACGAACTCGGGAAGTCGGCGAGGCCGTCGGCCAGCGTGTGGCCCTCCATCACCTTGGAGCGCACGCCGAGCATGATGCTGCGCACGCGCGGCTTGTCGGTCTGCTGGGAGACCGCGAGCAGCGCTTCCTCCAGCGGCAGCGCGGACTTCACCAGGGTAGCGAGCTGCCGGGTCACGAGCGCCAGGTCCGCGGAGCTCAGGCCGCGCTGGAAGCGCAGCGCGAAACGCCGTTGCGCGCGCGCCGTCTCCTGCTGCTGGACTTCGTTCACCGAAACCGGCAGGAGGCCCTGTTCGCGCAGCAACTGGCGGACGTGGCGCGGGGTGTCGCCCTCGAGGACGCCCCTGCGTTCGCGGCCGGCGGCGTCGACCGCGGCGTACTCGAAGGCTCCCATGCGTCAGTCCTCGCGCGTGACCTTGAGGACTTCCTCGATCGTCGTGACGCCCGAGAGCACCTTGGCACGCCCGTCGTCACGGATGCCCGGCGTGCGGGAGCGGGCGTGGCGCTCGAGTTCGATCTCGGACGCGCCGTCGTGGATCATCGCGCGCATGTGCTCGTCGACCAGGACGATCTCGTAGATGCCGGTGCGGCCGCGGTAGCCCCCGCCCGAGTCACGGGCGCCCGGGCGATAGAGCGTCGGCGATGGAGCGCCGTCGGGGATGTTGAGCAGGCGGCGCTCGTATTCTCCCGCCGTGTACGGCTCGCGCGTCGCCGGATTCAGCACGCGCACGAGGCGCTGGGCGAGCACGCCGATCAGGCTGGAGGACAGCAGGAAAGGCTCGATGCCCATGTCGCGCAGGCGCGTGACCGCACCGACGGCGGTGTTCGTGTGCAGCGTCGAGAGCACGAGGTGGCCGGTCAAGCTCGCCTGGACCGCGATCTGCGCGGTCTCCAGGTCGCGGATTTCGCCCACCATCACGACGTCCGGGTCCTGGCGCAGGATGGCGCGCAGGCCGCGCGCAAACGTCATCTCGACGCGCGTGTTCACCTGCGTCTGGCCGATGCCGTCGATGTAGTACTCGATCGGGTCCTCGACCGTCATGATGTTGCGCGTGCGATCGTTGATGCGGTCGAGCGCCGCGTACAGCGTCGTCGTCTTGCCGGAACCGGTCGGGCCCGTGACGAGCAGGATTCCGTTCGGCTTGTGGATCAGCTCGTCCACGATCGAGAGCGTCTTCGTATCCATGCCGAGCGAGTGGAGGTCGAGCCGACCGGCCTGCTTGTCGAGCAACCGCAGCACGACCCGCTCGCCATGGCCGGCCGGGATCGTCGAGACGCGCACGTCCACCGCGCGGCCGGCGACGCGCAGTGAGATGCGGCCGTCCTGCGGCAGGCGCTTTTCCGCGATGTCGAGCCGCGACATGACCTTGATGCGGGAGACGATCAGTGGCGCGACGGCCCGCTTGGTCTGCAGCACCTCGCGCAGCACGCCGTCCACCCGGAAGCGGATCACGAGCCGGTTCTCGAAGGGCTCGATGTGGATGTCGGAAGCGTTTTCCTTCACGGACTGCGTGAGGAGCGCATTGATCAGGCGGATGACCGGCGCCTCGTCCTCGCTCTCGAGCAGGTCCGAGGGCTCCGGGATGTCCTGCGCGAGGTCGGCGAGGTCCGTCTCCTCCTCGAGGCCTCCCATCGCGTCCATCGTGGCGCTCGAGCCGCCCTCGTAGGCCTGGCGCAGCAGCACCTCGAACTCTTCCGGATCCACGCGCTCGATCGTGAGCGGTCGCTTCAGGTGCCGGCGGACTTCGGCTACCGCGAGCGGCGAGGCGTCCTTGCGCACGACGGCGTCGACGCCGTCGTCCGTCAGGCTGCGTACGAGCACGCCGTGCCGCTTCGCGAATGCGAATGGCAGGGGGCGGACCGGATCGATGACGCGGTCGGCCGCGGCGAGGATGGCCTCGTCGGTCGCGGCGGTGCTCACGGCGTCGTGCCCGGCGGCGGCGTCGCGGGGGGCGGCTCCGGCGGCGGCGTGCCGAACGGCGCCGTCGACGGCGGTGGGGCCTCCCGTCCCGGCGGGGTCGGGGCGACC
>JBBIVG010000314.1:2608-3672 GCA_037439865.1 Nevskiaceae bacterium | reverse complement strand
GGCATTCCGGGCAAGCCGTTCGGTGACGGCCCGGACGGTCACTCGCTGTGGCCGTCGTTCACCAACGTACCGAACGAGTTCCTCGAGAGCTACTTCCCGCTGCGCATCGAGACCTACGAGACGATCCCGGACACGGGCGGCGCGGGCAAGAACCGCGGCGGCAACGGGCTCAGGATCGGTTACCGCTTCCTCGAGCCGGGCGAGATCTCGATCCACGACGACCGCTGGCTCACCTACCCGTGGGGCGTGAACGGCGGCCTGCCCGGTGCGCGCAGCAGGAAGACGCTCGTGCGCAAGGACGGCACCACCGAGAACCTGCCCTCCAAGATCGACCACATCAAGGTCGAGGCCGGCGACCTGCTGCTCGCGGACACTTGGGGTGGCGGCGGCTGTGGCGACCCGTACGAGCGCGAGATCGAGCGTGTCGAGTTCGACGTGCAGGCCGGCCTCGTCACGGCGCAGGGCGCGCTCAACTACGGCGTCGTGATCAAGAACGGCAAGGCCGACAAGGCCGCGACCGAGGCGCTGCGCGCGAAGCTCCGGGCCGAGCGCAAGGAGGTGAAACTCTTCGACCGCGGCTTCGAGTCGATCGAAGATCTGAAGGCCCGCTGCCAGGCGGAGACTGGCCACGAGGCGCCGAAGCAGCCGAAGTTCTCCGATCGCGTCATGGCGAAGAAGAAGGTCGGCAAGGCCGCGTGAGCGACAACTACACGCGGGTTGGCTACGCATCCAGCGACATCGGCGGCGGGCGCAAGCCCGCCGTCCTCGTCGTGGACTTCCAGGCGGCGTTCACCGACCCCGTGTACCCCCTCGGCGGACTCCCGGCGATCCACGCGGCGCGGGACCGGACGGTGGAGCTTCTGACGACAGCGCGGGCTCTCAAGGTGCCCGTGGCGGCCTGCTATACGGCCTACTGCAGCCCGCAGGACATGCCGCTCTGGAAGGTGAAGGCCGTCCGCGAGGAGTTCTTCTACGGCCACCCGTGCACGGAGATGGACCCGAAGATCCATCACCCGGACAACTTCACCTACTGCAAGAACGCGCCGTCCATGTTCTTCCAGACT
>JBBIVG010000314.1:0-2582 GCA_037439865.1 Nevskiaceae bacterium | reverse complement strand
GAAGCAGAACGTGGATACCGTGAGCGTCACGGGTTGTACGACGAGCGGCTGCGTCCGCGCCACGATCGTGGACGCGTTTTCGTACGGGTTCCGGGTGCTCGTGGCCGAGGAGTGCTGCGGCGACCCGGACGAGCGGCAGCATCGCTCGAACCTCGAGGACGTCGGCCGACGCTATGCCGACGTCTGGACCACCGCCGAGGTGGAGGCGTACCTTCGGTCCCGGCCTGCCTGAGATACCGCTGCCGCCGGCCCGGGAGGGAGACCGTCGATGCTCGGCCGCCTGGCAAACCGTGCGTTGTCCTGGGTGGATAGAACCCTTGCCGCCCTCGGCGAGGGTTTCCTCCGCCTGTGGACGCGTGTCGAGCGCAGCTACCGGCGGCCGTTCTCGTGGGTTGCCTTGCGTCTCAAGTTTGCGTTCTACCCGTTGCTGGCGATCGGTGCGTGTGCGTGGCTCGCGTGGGACTGGACGCACGACCGCTCGCTCAATTCGGCGGAAGACGCGATCTTCGACCGTGTCGTCCAGTGGCGCCCGTTCGAGCCCCGCCCGTCGGGACGCGTCGTGGTCGTCGAGATCGACGAGTGTTCGATCGAGTACTACCGGTCGCGAGGACAGGGCGGCTGGCCATGGAGCCGCCAGCGACACGCCGACCTGCTCGAGGCGCTCGATCGCGCCGGCGTGCGCGCTGCGGGCTTCGACGTGCTTTTCACCGACGCGTCTGCGGTCGACCCCGCCGGCGACCAGTCCCTGGATGTCATGGCGGCCGGCGGGGCCGGACGGTTCCTGTTCGGATCGACGCGCCTCCA
This sequence comes from Nevskiaceae bacterium, assembly GCA_037439865.1. GTDB lineage: Bacteria > Pseudomonadota > Gammaproteobacteria > Steroidobacterales > Steroidobacteraceae > RPQJ01. Next base: position 1,778 of record JBBIVG010000314.1, on the reverse strand, counting down.
CCCCGACTACGATTCCGGGTCGCCGATCCGCGCCTCCACTGCGCCCGGGGCGTTTCCGCTGAAACGTCCCGCGTCGGCGGACCCGCAGGTTGCGTTGGCGCTGCCCTACGGACCGTCGATGGCCCGGTTCAGCGCGATCATGAACGTCAGTCGCAACGTGGACGGCGTGCTGCGCGACATTCCGCTGCGGGACACGGCGGGCGACTGGGCGATTCCCTCGCTGCCCCTGCGCCTCGCGACGACCGCGACTTCGCGGTCGCCCGGGGACTTCGGCGCGGCCGTGCGACCGAACTGGCGACGTGGCACGAGGCTGCCGCACGTCAGCGCAGCGGATCTCCTCACCGGCGGGCAGTCCGCCTGCCGGGACGCCGCGAGCTTGCTTCCGCACCTGAAGGACGCCGTGGCGCTGGTCGGCTACACAGCGTCGGGCCTGAACGATGCGAAGCCGACCCCCGTCGACCCGGTGATGCCAGGCGTCGAAGTGCTCGGCGAAGCGACGGAGGCACTGGTGGCGGGCAGTGCGATCCGTGCACCGCCCGCGTGGCTCAAGTATGTCGTGGCCATGCTGCTCGTACTCTTCACGACGCTTGCCTTTTTCCGCGGCGAGCCGGCCAGCGACATCGACTCGGTGTTCGTCGCCACGAACCTCGCCCTCCTCGGCGCCGCATTCATCGGGCTCACGTTCTTCGGGTTCTTCTTCGACATCTTCGCCAGCGTCGCGTACATCAGCCTGATCTTCGGCCTCTGCCGGCTGTACGCGGGCGTCCAGCGCGGGCGCGCGGTCGGCAACGGTGACTTCCTGCCCGAGTACGATCCGGTCAAGGACCGGTGGCTCGCGATCGCGCGGCTGCGATTCGTACCCGATGTCGAGCACCGTGGCCGGGCGGCGGCTCGACGGCGAAGGGAATACCGCCGGCGGCTGCGGCGATTCCTCTACGCCGGGAGCGACGCCGTCATGCTGGAGGGCGTCGTCGAGCGCAAGAGCTGGCTGCACGACGCCCTGAGTGACCTGATGGTGCTGGTCTGGCACGGCGAGAGCGAGACCGCGGCGCGTGCGGCGGCGTTGCGCGACCTGGCGAGGCTCGAGTCCGAACTCGCCGAGCAGGATCGTCAGCTGCCGGACGACGGTAGCGTCAGGCTCGCGTTCGCCTGCGTCGAGATTGACGACGGTTCCGGGGACTGCGATCTTGGTGCCAGGCACCGCCTGCACGAATTCCTGGGCAGGGTGCTGGCGACTGCAGGGGAGTGCCCACTCGCGCGCCGGGAAGGATTTGCGCCCGGCGCCAATGCACAGTCGGGAGGATCGTGATGCGCGCCGAGCCACGAGCCTTTTTTGCCATTCTTCTCGTCGCTACGGGTGTCCTTGCAGCGGAGGTGCCCGCGACCGTTCAGCGACCCGCGGCCGACGTGTATGCGGCGCCCAGGTTCGACGCGGCCAAGCTCGCGACCCTTCAGCAGAACACTGCGGTGCGGGTCTCTGCGCAGCAAGGCCTCTGGTATCAGCTCGTCATGCCCGCGGGCCCGCCGGGGTTCGTGCGCGTCAACGACGTGCGCCTCGCGTACGCGAACGTCGAGGACGGTTCGGCGAACGTCCGCGTGCTGATGGAGGGCAAGGCAGGCAAGGGACGCGTGACTGAAACCGCTGGCGTGCGCGGCATCGACGAAAGCGACCTCAGGTCGGCGGCGTTCAACAAGGCGCAGCTCGACACGATGGTCGGATATCGTGTCGACGCGGCGACCGCGGCGGCGTATGCCCGGGAACGCGGCTGGCCGGCGAC
>JBBIVG010000313.1:2804-3688 GCA_037439865.1 Nevskiaceae bacterium | reverse complement strand
TTTTCGACTTCTTCGACGGGTAGCTGCATCGGCGCGAGCGGGAACACGTCCTTGAGGCCGGGCCACAGGCGCTTCTTCGCGTCCTTCGGGTAGTCGTAGAAGCCCGCGCCGAAGCGACGGCCCGGCCGCTTCAGTTCCTCGACGAATTTCTGCACCACGTCGTAAGCCGCGGGCTTCTGGAACTTTCGCCCGAGGTCCTTCTCGGTCTGCCTGATGACCTTCCACTGCAGGTCGATCGTGACCTCGTCGGCCACGGCGAGCGGGCCGACCGGCATGCCGGCCATCTTCGCCGCGTTCTCGATCAAGGCCGGGCCGACGCCTTCCTGCAGCATCGCCATGCCCTCGTACACGAACGTGCCGAAGCAGCGGCTGGTGTAGAAGCCGCGGCTGTCGTTCACGACGATCGGCGTCTTGCGCAACTGCCCGACGTAGTCGAGCGCGCGGGCGAGCGTGTCCTCGGAGGTCTTCTTGCCGAGGATGATCTCGACGAGCGGCATCTTGTCCACCGGCGAGAAGAAGTGGATGCCGATGAACTGCGCCGGCCGCTTCGAGGCCTGGGCGAGCCCGGTGATCGGCAGAGTCGAGGTGTTGCTCGCGAACACGGCGTTTTTCGGGATGACGGCCTCGGTCTTCTGCGTCACGTCCGCCTTGATCTCGCGGTTCTCGAACACGGCCTCGATGACCAGGTCGCAGCCCGCGAGATCATCAAAGCTCACCGTCGGCTTGATCCGCGCGAGGATCGCGTCGGCATCCGCCTGCGTCTTCTTGCCGCGGCCGACATCCTTCGCGAGCAACTGCTTCGAATAGTCCTTGCCTTTCTCGGCGAGCTCGCGCGCGCTGTCGAGCAGCACCACCTCGATGCCAGCGACCGCGGACACATAGGC
>JBBIVG010000313.1:0-2788 GCA_037439865.1 Nevskiaceae bacterium | reverse complement strand
TCCCAGCCGTCGCCGCCGAGCAGCGGAACCTTGATGCCGAGCTTGCGGACCTGCGACTTCGGCGGACCCACGGGGCGGCGCGCCAGCTTGTCGGCGGCGCCCTTGTTGATGAACATCGTGCGCATCAGGTTCCGCGCCACCGGGCCCGAGAGGAGCTGACCGAAGTATTTCGACTCGATGGCGAGGGCCGCGTCCATCGGCACGAGCGTGCCTTCGTAGACGCAGGACAGGATCGCCGCCGGCGCCGGATAGTTGCGCATGGTCGTCTTCGCGGCGAGCGCCGTGCCGATCATGAAGGTCTGTGCGGCGGCCGGCGACATCATTCCGGCGCCACCGGGGACGCGGAAGCCCTTCCTGTCCCAGGGCTGGATGCCCTCCGCTCCCTTCAGGATCCACTGCCGCGCGCGCTCGACGATCTCGGCAGCAGGCGCGACTTCGTTCACGAGGCCCTTCTTCAGCGCGTCCTGCGCGCCGATCTGCTTGCCCTCGCTGATGAGCCGCAGCGCCTCGGTGACGCCGATCATGCGCGGCGTGCGTTGCGTTCCGCCCGCCCCGGGCAGGAGCCCGATCTTGACCTCGGGGAAGCCGACGCCGGCCTTCGGGTTGTCCTCGATCACGCGGTAATGGCACGCGAGGGCGACTTCGAAGCCGCCGCCGAGCGCGACGCCGTTGATCGCGGCCGCGAACGGCTTGCCGCAGGTCTCCATGCGGCGCAGCAGCCGGTTCAGCTCGCCGCTGAATCCCGCGGCTTCACGGGCAGTCAGGCCGCGCTCGAAGGCGCCCGCCATGTCCTTGATGTCCGCGCCCGCCATGAAGCTCGACTTGGCCGAACCGATGACGGCGCCCTTGATCGCCGGATCGGAGGCGACCTTGTCGATGCACTCCGCCAGGTCCTTGCGGAAACCCGGCGTGAGCACGTTCATGGGCCGCTCAGCGACGTCGATGAGCAGGATCGCGATGCCGTCGCCGTCGACGGAGAAACGGATGTTCTGTGTCATGTGATTCTTCCGTGCAGGGTGCCGGGCGCGTCAGACGCGCTCGATGATCGTGGCGGTGCCCATGCCCGCGCCGATGCAGAGCGTCACGAGCGCGGTCGAGAGGTTGCGCCGCTCGAGTTCGTCGAGGGCGATGTTGAGCACGATCGCGCCCGTGGCGCCGAGCGGGTGGCCCATCGCGATGGCACCACCGTTCACGTTCACCTTGTCGGGCGACAGCTCCATGTCACGCATGTAGCGCAGCACGACCGAGGCGAACGCCTCGTTGATCTCCCAGAGATCGACGTCCGACGGCTTCATGCCGCAGCGCTTGAGCACCCGGCGGCTCGCGCCCGTGGGACCCGTGAGCATGATGGTCGGGTCGGCGCCGATCGACGCAAACCCGACGATGCGTGCCCGCGGCTTGATGCCGGTCTTGCGCGCCGCCTTCTTGCTGCCGACCAGCATGGCCGCCGCGCCATCCACGATGCCGCTCGAGTTCCCGGCGGTGTGCACGTGGTTGATCTGCTCGACCTGCGGGTAGCGCATCATCGCCACGGCGTCGAAGCCGGCGTCCTCGCCCATCTGCGTGAAGGCCGGCTTGAGCTTGGCGAGGTCCTCCATCGTCGTACCCGGGCGCAGGTACTCGTCCTTCGCGAGCGCCACCTCGCCGATGACGTCCTTCACGGGGATGATCGACCGGTCGAAGTAGCCGTTCTGCTGGGCGTGCGCCGCCCGCCGCTGGCTCTCGACGGCGAACGCATCGACGGTTTCGCGGGTGTAGCCGTCCAGTGTCGCGATCAGGTCCGCGCTGATGCCCTGCGGCACGAAATACTGCTGCCAGGCCACGCGCGGGTCGATCGCCCACGCACCGCCGTCGGAGCCCATCGCCACGCGCGACATCGACTCGACGCCGCCGCCGATGGCCAGCTCCGACGATCCCGACATGACCTGCGCCGCAGCGGTGTTCACCGACTCGAGGCCGGACGCACAGAAGCGGTTCAGCTGCTTGCCGGGCACGCTCTCGTCGTAACCCGCGACCAGTGCAGCCACGCGGGCAACGTCTGCTCCTTGCTCGCCGACCGGAGTGACGCAGCCGAGCGTGACGTCATCGACGAGCTTCGTGTCGAGCGCATTTCGATCGCGCAGCGCCGCGAGCGTCTGCGCCGCGAGCTGGATCGGCGTGATCGGGTGCAGGGAGCCGTCCGGTCGTCCGCGGCCACGCGGGGTGCGCACGGCGTCGAGAATGAATGCGTCGGTCATGGCGGGTGTCCTGGTTGCGATGTTGCATCGCAATACTACACACCCGCCCCGAACGGCGTCACTGCCCGGGAAAAACAGTGATTCCGGACCGTCGCGACCCTTCGCCCCGCGACCGGCCGGCGGCGGGACGGGTCAGTAGCTGGGCTTGCGCTTCTCCAGGAAGGCCCGTACCCCCTCGATCCCGTTCGGGTGCACGGCCTGGGCCGCGATCGCGCGCCCCTCGGCCGCCATCTGGGCTTCGAACCCGGGGTCGGTCGAGTTCATCAGGCGCTTGACCGCGCCGTAAGACTCCGTGGGGCCCGCGGCGAACCGGGCAGCCAGTGCCCGCGCCTGCGAGACGACCTCGGCGTCCTCGACCACCTGGTTCACGAGCCCCCAGGCCAGGGCCTCGTCGGCCGCGAGCACGCGGTTGGTCAGGAACAGCTCGAGCGCCCTGCGCCGACCGACGATGCGGGGCAGCAGGAACGAGGTGCCGCAGTCGGGCGCCAGGCCGATGCCGGTGTAGGCGAGCGAGAACTTGCTGCCCCGGCCGGCGATGGCCATGTCCGCCA
>JBBIVG010000312.1:0-3740 GCA_037439865.1 Nevskiaceae bacterium | reverse complement strand
TCACCGATGTCGACGACAAGATCATCCGCCGCGCGCTGGAGAACGGCGAGAGCATAGGCGAGCTCACTGCGCGTTTCATCGCGTTCATGGACGAGGATGCCGCGGCCCTCGGCGTGCAAAAACCCGACAGCGAGCCGCGCGCCACCGAACACATCCCTGGCATGCTCGAGCTGATCGACGCGCTGCAGGCGAAGGGGCTCGCATACCGCGCGCAGAGCGGTGACATCAACTACGCGGTGCGCAAGTTTCCCGGCTACGGCAAGCTTTCGGGAAAGTCCCTGGACGAGCTGCGCGCGGGCGAGCGCGTCGAAGCCGACCTGAGCAAGCACGACCCGCTCGATTTCGTGCTGTGGAAACGGGCCAAGCAGGGCGAGCCGGCCTGGCCCTCGCCGTGGGGCGACGGGCGCCCGGGCTGGCACATCGAGTGCTCGGCCATGTCGTGCAGGCTGCTCGGCGAGCACTTCGACATCCACGGCGGCGGCATGGACCTCAAGTTCCCGCACCACGAGAACGAGATCGCACAGACCTGCGCGGCGTGCGGCTCGAAGTTCGTGAACCTGTGGATGCACAACGGGTTCGTCCGCGTGGACGACGAGAAGATGTCGAAGTCGCTCGGCAACTTCTTCACGGTTCGCGAGGTGCTCGAGTGGGTGCGCGATCCCGAAGTCGTGCGCTACCTGATGATCGGCAGTCACTACCGCGGTCCGATCAATTACACCTCGGAGAGTCTCGCGCAGTCGGATGCCGCGCTGGAACGGCTGTACCTCGCGCTGCGCGGCGTGCGGCCGGCGGGCGAAGCGCCGGTCACCGCAGCCACGGAGCGTTTCGTCGCAGCCATGGATGACGACTTCAACACGCCCGTGGCACTGTCGGAACTGCAGTCACTGGCCCGCGTCGTGAATACCGCGAAGGCGGCGGGTCGGGCCGACGAGGCAACTGCGGCGGCAGGCGAGTTGCTCGCGCTCGGCTCGCGCCTGGGCTTGCTCGGCCAGGACCCGGAGGCGTTTCTGCGGAAACGTCCGAAGCGCATGCCCGGCGAGCAGTCGGGTGCTGCGGGCGAAGGGCAGGGCGACGGCGCCGCGAAGGCAGGGGCCAGCCTGGCCGACGCGGACATCGACCGGCTGATTGCGGAGCGCGCGGCGGCGCGCAAAGCGAAGAACTTCAAGGAGTCCGACCGCATCCGCGACGAGCTCGCGGCGGCCGGAGTGCTGCTGGAGGACCAGCCCGGGGGCAAGACCCTCTGGCGGCGCGGCTGACCGCCCGTCGCCGCCACGAGGCTGGTCCGGGGCTTGGTGAGACGGCGGGGTGGGTGATGACGAATCTGCGAATGCTTGCAGGCGTGGGCCTGCTCGGGACCGGATTGCTCGTCGGGGGCTGCGCGTCGCTCGACGACCTGGCCGTCGGCGAGACGCATCGGCTGGACGATGCGCCGTATTACGTCGGGATTTCCCGGCCGCAGCCGCCGCCCGGTAGCTGCGCCATCGTGTTTCCCGTCACGCTCGATCGGGAAGTCGATGCGACTTTCGGCTATGCGCGACGCGCGGCCGAATTCGAACCGTTGCTCGCGGCATTGAACGCTCGGCTCGTCGCGCGGGGGCACGGCTGCATTCGCGAGGCCGCCGGGGCGCCAAACTCGTCGGCCGCGCCGCGGGTCTACGTGGGGAGTGCGGAGAGCGATTACGCGGCGCTTGCGGACAAGGAGCAGCGGCTACCGTCCGACCGGTTCGCGCCGATGGTCCTGCACCTCGACCGCCCCGGCGGTGAATGGCGCGAGCAGGCGGCGGCACTCGTCGCACAGGCGGGCGTGCCGTACGCGATCGTCGTCCAGCTCGGCGTCAGCCAGTACATGAAGGGTTACTCCGGCGTGTTCACGAAGGAGGTCGCGCTCGGGACGGGCTACAGGCAACCGATCAAGTTCCTCACGGCGGAGGACAAGCCGGTGGAAGTCCTGCATGTCACGGGCGTGCTGGTGGACGCGACTGGCAAGGTGGTGCGCGCCGGCGCGGAGGGCATCGTGCTCCGGGACACGCCTTTTCTCGCCCAGGCGGTGGATGCGTCACGGGTGTTCGACCCGCAGGAGATTCAACGCGTGCTGGGCCAGGAACGCCGCAATGACCTTCCGAGGTCGCCGCTCAAGCTCGACGTGGCGCTCGACAACCTGCTGGCGCAGCTGACTCGATCCGCGGTGCTGGTCCCCGCCCGCTGAAAATTCGGTGCCAAATTCGGTGCCAGGCACCTATTTTCCGCCTTTGGAAAATAGGTGCCTGGCACCGAATTTTCACAGTCGCTGGAGGGCGGACTCCAGCGTGTTCTTCATCAGGATCGCCACGGTCATCGGACCCACGCCGCCCGGCACGGGCGTGATCCTGCTCGCCCGCTCGCGCGCCGCCTCGAACTGGACGTCGCCGACGAGCTTGCCGTCGGGCAGGCGATTGATCCCCACGTCCACAACGACCGCGCCCGGCTTCACCCAGTCACCAGGAATCAGTCCCGGCTTGCCGACTGCGACGACGAGGATGTCGGCGCGCTCGACGTGCTCGCGAAGACCGGTAGTGAACCGGTGACAGACCGTTACCGTGGCGCCGGCCAACAGCAACTCGAGCGCCATCGGCCGTCCGACGAGGTTCGACGCGCCGACCACGACCGCGTGCTGTCCCTTGGCCGACAACCCGCAGCGCTCGAGGAGCCGGATCACGCCGTACGGCGTGCACGGTCGCATCAGGGGATTTCGGAGCGCGAGGCGTCCGACGTTGTACGGATGGAATCCGTCCACGTCCTTCGCCGGCGCGATCGCCTCGATCACGGCGCGCTCGTCGATGTGGTCGGGGAGTGGTACCTGGACGAGGATGCCGTCGATCGCGGGATCCGAGTTCAGCCGCTCGATCAGGCTCAGGAGCTCGGTCTGCGTCGCGGAGTGGGGCAGGTCGTGGCTCACCGACACGAAGCCGCACTCCTCGCAAGCCATGCGCTTGTTGCGCACGTAGATGCGCGAGGCGGGATCGTCGCCGACCAGCACGACCGCCAGTCCGGGCCTGCGCTTGCCGCGCGCGGCGAGCCGGTCGCTTTCTTCGCGGACCTCGCGACGCATGTCAGCCGCGATGGCCTTCCCGTCGATGATCCTGCCTGCCATGCGCTCGCGCCCCTTGGTCGAAGACGGTCATTCTGGCATGCGGCGCACGCGCAGAACGAGACTGGAGTCGCTCCAAATTGACGCTTGCAGGCCCGCTCCGTATGATTCGCGCTCCCGTGCAGGCCCGTTCCGGCGACGGAGTGGGTCAGGCGGCGACCGCAGGTCGGTGCAAGGCGGGGCATGGCGCAGTCTGGTAGCGCATCTGCTTTGGGAGCAGAGGGTCGGGGGTTCGAATCCCTCTGCCCCGACCAGCCGGACCGCGGCCTCGGACGAGAATGCGCCCGTAGCTCAGCTGGATAGAGCATCGGCCTTCTAAGCCGAGGGTCGCAGGTTCGAGTCCTGCCGGGCGCGCCAGCCGACGGGTGATCCGCCGGGGAGGATGGTGGACGTAGCTCAGTTGGTAGAGCCCCGGGTTGTGGTCCCGGCTGTCGTGGGTTCGAGTCCCATCGTCCACCCCAACTTTGAAGGTTGGGCCGTTAGCTCAGTTGGTAGAGCTGCTGACTCTTAATCAGTAGGTCGTAGGTTCGAGTCCTACACGGCCCACCATCCTTCAACGGTGTATTCCGGTCACATGGTTTACATCTCATTCCGGACACATGGTTAACACTGT
>JBBIVG010000311.1:0-3744 GCA_037439865.1 Nevskiaceae bacterium | reverse complement strand
GATGCGGCGGCGCAGGCGCTGCGCGCCCCCGACGCTCAGTGGGTGGCATTGCCGGTCCCTTCGTCGCGACCCCCGGACCGCTTTCCTCAAATCGCCTTGCTGAACCGCTGCTGCGAGGCCTGCACGGACGGCAGGTACGCGTCGAACGCCATGGCGAGATGCCGCAGCAGCAGCCGGCCCGCCGGCAGCACGCGCAGCCCGGGCTCGACGAATTCAGCGAGGCCGTCGGCCACGAGCGGCTCGAGCGCGACGAGCTCGCTCGCGAAATAGCTGCGGAAGTCGATGCCGTGGCGCCTGGCGGTCGCCTCGAAGTCGAGCACGCCATAGCACATGATCTGCTGGATCACGTCGCGGCGAATGATGTCGTCCCGCGTCAGCGTGAGTCCGCGGTGCACAGGCAGCTCGCCGCGGTCGAGTGCGCCGTAGTACTCCGGCAGCGTCTTCAGGTTCTGCACGAAGTTGTCGCCGACCTTGCCGATCGAGCTCACACCGAGCCCGATCAGGTCGCAATAGCCGCGCGTCGAGTAACCCTGGAAGTTACGGTGCAGGGTACCGTTCTCCTGCGCGATCACGAGTTCGTCCTGCGGCAGGGCGAAGTGGTCCATGCCGATGTAGACGTAGCCGGCGTTCGACAGCTTCTCGATCGTGAGCCCGAGGAGTTGCAGGCGAACGTCCGGCGTCGGCAGGAACTCGGCGTTCAATTGCCGCTGCGCCTTGAACATCTGCGGCAGGTGTGCGTAGGCATACACGGCGAAGCGGTCGGGCTTGGCCGAGAGCACCGTGTCGATCGTCTTCGAGAATCCTTCGACCGTCTGCTTCGGCAGGCCGTAGATGAGGTCGACGCTCACGGAGCCGAAGCCGAACTCGCGCGCCTCGCGGATCAGCCGCAGCGTGTCGGGCACGGACTGTATGCGGTTCACCGCCTCCTGCACCAGCGGGTCGAAGTCCTGGATGCCGAGGCTGCAACGGTTGAAGCCGACGCGCGCCAGGTCGCGCAGCGTGTCGCGCGTGATGGTGCGCGGGTCGAGCTCGATCGAGTATTCGCGCCCCGGGTTGTTCGACAGCTTGAAGTGACTGCCCAGCTTCTCGACCAGCCGGTCGATCTCGAGCGAAGTGAGGAAGGTCGGCGTGCCACCGCCGAAGTGCAGCTGCTCGACTTCGCGGTCGCGGTCGTACAGCTGGCCCTGCAGCTCGATCTCGCGGTGCAGGCGGTAGAGGTAGGCCTCGGCCTTCTCGTGGTTGCGGGTGATGACCTTGGTGCAGCCGCAGTAGAAGCAGGGGCTCGAGCAGAACGGGATGTGGACGTAGAGCGACAGGGGCCGCGGGATCGGGTCCTGGTTGCTCGCGAGCGCCGCCGCCTTGTACTCCTGCAGGCCGAAGCGATCGGTGAACTGCACGGCCGTCGGATAGGACGTGTAGCGCGGTCCCGACCGGTCGTAGCGGCGGATGAGGTCGGCGTCGAACCGGATCTGGTGCGAAGTCATCTGCGTCCTTGGGGACCGCCTTGGTCCCGACACTGCGGCAAGACGGGCTCCCCCGCCTTGACGTGCGTCAAGGATGGGAAGGCCGCGCCGGCCGGCCATTGGTACATGCCGAAGGATAGTCGCGGACTCGGGCAGCGGGGAGGGGGAGGGGTGGGGGCCGGCCCGGATCCGCTAGAATTTCACCTCATCCCGCCGTTTCCGTCGGAGACCGATTTGACAATCAACGATCCAGGCAGTTCCGCTTCCCCAGCGGGTGGCCCCATCGCGACCGACGTGGTCATCATCGGCGCCGGCCCGGCCGGACTGTTCCAGGTGTTCGAACTCGGGCTGCTCGGCATCAAGTCCCACGTCATCGACACGCTCCGGCACCCCGGGGGCCAGTGCGCCGAGCTCTACCCGGACAAGCCGATCTACGACATTCCGGCGTTGCCGGTGTGCGGCGCGCAGGAACTCGTGGACCGGCTGCTCGCGCAGATCAAGCCGTTCGAACCGCAGTTCCACTTCGGGCAGGAAGTGTCGGGGCTGCAGCGCCAGGACGACGGCACTTTCCACGTGGAGACGTCGGCGGGCACGAGCTTCGTTGCGAAGGCCGTGGTGATCGCGGCGGGCCTCGGCTCGTTCCAGCCGCGCCGGCTCGGTGTCGAAGGCGCGGACGCGTTCGAGGACCGCCAGGTCCATTACCGTGTGCGCAACGCGGCCGATTTCCACGGCCAGCGGCTCGTCATCTTCGGGGGCGGCGACTCCGCGCTCGACTGGGTGATCGACCTGAACGGCAAGGCGAAGAGCATCGTCCAGGTGCACCGGCGTCCCGAGTTCCGTGCCGCGCCGGCGTCGGTCGCGCGCATGCAGCAGCTCGTCGCCGACGGCAGGATGACGTACGTCGAGGGCATCGCCGCCGGCCTGCGCACGGCGGACGGCCGGCTCACCGGGGTCACGATCAAGCGCACCGATGGCACGACGTCCGATTTCGACGCCGACCACGTGCTGGCGTTCTTCGGCCTGCACCCGAAGCTCGGTCCCATCGCCGAGTGGGGCCTCGAGCTCGACAAGAAGGCGATCAAGGTGGACACGGCGAAGTTCCAGACGAGCGTGCCGGGCATCCACGCGATCGGCGACATCAACACCTACCCGGGAAAAAAGAAGCTGATCCTGAGCGGGTTCCACGAGGCGGCGCTCGCGGCGTTCGCCATTGCGGAGCACCTGAATCCGGCGAAGAAGGTGCACCTGCAATACACGACGACGAGCCCGATCATGCAGAAGCGGCTCGGCGTGTCGGAGTAATCCGGCCCGGCGGGCACGCGCGATGAACAAGCAACTCGCCGACTTGCTGCGGCTCCTCGATCTCGAGCGACTCGAGATCAACCTGTTCCGTGGCGAGAGCCGCGACATCGGCAGCCCGCAGGTGTTCGGCGGCCAGGTGCTCGGCCAGGCGTTGCGGGCTGCGTGCGAGACGGTCGAGGGTCGCGATGTTCACTCGCTGCACGCGTATTTCCTGCGCCGCGGCGACTTCACTGCGCCGATCGTGTACGAAGTGGACCGCAGCCGCGACGGCAAGAGCTTCACGAGCCGGCGCGTGGTCGCGATCCAGCACGGCGAACAGATCTTTCACCTCGCCGCGTCGTTCCAGATCGGGGAGGACGGGCCGGACCACCAGATCCCGATGCCGGACGTCGCGCCGCCGGAGGAATCGCCGGATCTCACTGCGGAAGTGCGCAAGCACCTGTCGCGGATGCCGGCGGAGCGCCGGCGGTTCTGGTCGCTCGAGCGGCCATTCGAATTCCGGTCGGTCGAGGCCGTGGAGGCAGGCGAGCCGCGCCCGGGCGTGCGCAATCTCTGGTTCCGCCTGATCGATCGCTGCCCGGACGACCAGGTCGTGCACCGCTGCCTGCTCGCCTACATGTCGGACTACCACCTGCTCGAGACCGCGACCTTGCCGCATGGCCTGTCCTACCGCTCGGGGGAGGTGACGCTCGCGAGCATCGACCACGCGATGTGGTTTCACCGGCCCGTGAGAGTGGACGACTGGCTGCTCTACGCGCTCATCAGCCCGAGCAGCTCGGGTTCGCGCGGCCTCGCATTCGGGCGCATCTTCGACCGGTCCGGCCGTCTCGTCGCGAGCACGGCCCAGGAAGGACTGATGAGGACGAGGAACTGAGCATGCGCCTCGTCGCATGCGCCGTCGGCGTGATCATGGGCGCCGCCTTTGCGCCGATCGTCGGCACGCTCAGCGTACAGGCGGGCAGCGCGGCGCACGGCGAAG
>JBBIVG010000310.1:0-3781 GCA_037439865.1 Nevskiaceae bacterium | reverse complement strand
CTGGTGCTCGATCGCAACGGCGCGCGCGAGCCCAACACGCCGCCGATCGAGTTCACGCTCTCGCCCTACTCGTTTCCGTTCTCCGACAACACGCTGCTCTCGAGCGGCAATCGCTTCGGTGTCTATCTCACGCGGCTCGACGCCATCCCCGAGGTGGCGCGCATCATGCGGCTGTCGTTCGTCTGGTTTCCGCGGGACTTCGTGCCGCCGCGCGAGCGTCCGCTCGATATCGACTTGAGCCCGTCACCGCCCTCGCCGCCGCGCTCCTGATCGCGCGACCAGGCGTCGCCGACTCGCTCAGGCCTTCTTCAGGAAGCAAGTTTTCAGCACCAGCGTATTCCGCCCGCTGCCGCACTCGACCGACTCTTCGTCGTCTTCGATCAGGCGGATGTTCTTGAGGGCGGTGCCGCGCTTCAGGGTGTCGGACGAGCCCTTGACCCTCAGGTCCTTGACCACCACCACGGCATCGCCGTCCCGGAGTTCGTTGCCGTTGCTGTCTTTTACCGTCATGGCACCTGCTCCATCGCCGGGGAATTACCGAATCATGCGCCGTACGGCCGGCGTTGCTCACTATTTCGCATGGTGGTGGCTCCCGGCCCGCTCGGCAACTCGATCGGGTTTTGCGGCGGGGAATGAAAAAGTGGCGGAAATCCGCCACTTTTGCGTTTCCGCGGAAACGGAAGTAACGCGGCAGCGGTCAACGTCAGTTACACGATAGCGGACGAAACCGTTCCTCACACCACCGCCCACGGGCATTAGGCATATAGGTATTTGTTAATGGATCCAGCCATGGGTTTCCAGAGCGACGACATCGTGCCGATGAACCAGGTGCGGGCAAGCTTCGCCGAGTTCGCCGAAGAAGTGCGCCGTGGCCGAGAAAAACTCATCACTCGCAACGGTGAGAGCTACGTCGCGCTGATCGAGGAAGCCGCGCGCGGTCTGGATGACGTGGCTGCCGGCCGCACATTGGGCGTCGCGGAGCTCCGCGCTCGTTATCGCAAGGGCCGCACCCGACGGCGCACCTGACCCGTGAAAGCCCGCGTCCGCGTCACGGCCAACTTCCAGGCCAACCTCGACGGAATTCGGGACTTCCTCGCTGCAGCGGGCGCAGCAGCTGAATTCGAGCGCCTACTCGACCAGTTGTTCGACGAATTCCTGCCCAACCTGGAGCGCTTCCCCGATCGGCCGCGAATACATCGCGGACGATTATCTGTTGCTCTGCGCAGTACGTGCGCGCAGCGTCTTATTGCTGTCGATTCGCCACCATCGCCAGCTGTCGTTCGACCTGCGCGGCCACTGGCACTGAGCCGCGCCGCTCACCCTCCGTCCGGCACGATCACGTGCGGCGTGCCGAGCGCGCTTGCCTGCGACTCGAGGCGTGCGAGCTCGCCGCTGCGGATCGACTGCAGTTCCGACTCGATCGCGGAGAGCGCCTGCAGGTTCGCCTCGAGCTGCTCCCGCTGCCCCTGCGTCGGCGCAAAGTCCGAGTCGCCGATGGAGCTGTAGAGGCTCGACAGCTGCGAATAGAGCTTCGCGCCGCCCTCGCGCCCGGCGAGCACGTCGTACACGACCTGCGCGTCGGGATTGTGCATGCGACGCTCGATCTCGTCGCAGCGCTTCACGACCGCGTCGGCCGCCGTGTGCAGTCCCGTGGCTGCAGCATTCTTCGCAGTCAGCTTGCTGATCGTCTCGGCCTGCGCGCGCACGGCGCGCACCGTCTCGATGTCCTGCTCGAGGCGATCGATCGCGGCACCCGTTCGCCTCGCGAACTCGTAGTTCGCGTGCAGTTCGTCCGCGCTGACGGTCGAGCGCGGATCGGCGGCGACTTCCCCGGTGGTGGTGTATGTCTGACCGGCGAACTTGAGCTTCAACGTGTACTTGCCGGGCAGCACGAGCGGGCCCTGCTCCGGATCCCCGGCATCGACCTTGGCGTCCGGCGGTCGCTTCGCGCCCTCGGCGCGCAAGTTCCACTGCACCCGGTTGAGCCCCTGCTTCTTCGTCAGCGCCGGCTTATTCGGTTCCTTGGGCTCGTCCGGATCGTCCTGGCGGTAGCGGTCCGGCTTCGGCACCGAACTCAGCGTACGGACCAGCGTGCCCTGCGCGTCGTAGATCTCGAGCCGGAGCTCGTTCGGATCGTCGGGCGAGGGCTTGGTACCTTCGGGACCCTTGGCCGGCTCGTCCTTCAGCCAGTAGGTGACGTTCATGCCGTAGGGCGCGTTGCTCGACACCTTGTCGATCAGGCTGTCCCAGCGCGCCTCGAGGCGCGCGCGATACGCCTTGCGCGACGGGAACAGGTGCCCGGGCTCGGACTTGACGGACGGATCGAAGGCGCGCAGCGCCGTGATGTCGTCAAGGATCCAGATGCCGCGGCGCGTGCCGAGGATGAGATCGTCGTGCCGCACCTCGATGTCCGCGACGCCGACCGCCGGCAGGTTGTTGCGGATGTCGAAGAAGCTCGCCCCGCCGTCGCGCGACATGAACAAGCCGCGCTCCGCACCCACATAAAGGAGATCGGCGTTGGTCGGATCCTCGCGCACCACGAAGAGGTGCTGGTCGTCGGGCAGGCCCTTGCCGAGCTGCTCCCAGCTCGCGCCGTAGTCGCGAGTGCGGAAGAGGTAGGGCCGCGGGTCGTTCAGGCGCCGGGCGTCCACCACGACGTAGGCCGTGCCCGCGTCGCGGCGCGAAGGCTCGATCGCCTCGACCGTGCCCCACTCAGGCAACTTCTTCGGCGTGACGTTGGCCGCCGCCCACGCGGTGGCAAGCGACCGCGTGAGCTGCACCAGCCCGTCGTCCGTGCCGACCCAGAGCTGTCCGGCCGTGACCGGCGACTCGGCGATCGAGAAGATCGTGTCGTAGGTCTCCACCCCGGTGATGTCGCCGGTGATCGGCCCGCCGCTCCACTGCTGTTTCGACTTGTCATCGCGCGTCAGGTCGGGGCTGATCGGCTGCCACGTCGCTCCCCGGTCCGTCGTGCGGAACAGCACGTTGGCCCCGTGGTAGAGCACCTTCGGGTCGTGCGGCGAAGCCGCGATGGGCGCCGTCCACTGGAAGCGATATTTCAGCTCCTTGGGTGGCGTGCCCGAGGCGTCGTACGGATAGATGCCGACGTTGCGGAAGTTGCCGGTGCCTTCCTGGTAGTACGAGATGTACCCGCCGTACTCGCCGGCGTAGATCGTGCCGGGCGCGCCGCGGTCATACACGAAATCGCCAGCCTCGCCGCCGCCGACCGCGTAGAAGTCGCCAAGGTTCGGGCCACTGCCGCCGTCGTCGCCACCACGGCGCAGGGTGAAGGCCGGGCCGCTGGCCGTGCCCCAGTCCTGGACCGTGCCGCCGACGTGGTAGGGCCAGCGGTCGTCCACGTCGATGTTGTAGAACTGCGGCGTCGGTATGGCCGGCCAGTACCAGGTGGACCCGCCGTCGATGGACACGCCGACGCCACCATCGTTCCCGGACATGATGCGGCGCGGATCCTTGGGGTCGATCCACACGTCGTGGTGGTCGCCGTGGATGCCCGCATCGACCGACACGATGGTCTTCCCGCCGTCCACCGTCTTGAGCAGCGGAACCTGCGGGAACCAGACGATGTCCGCGTTGGTCGGGTCGATCGTCAGGCACGTGTAGTACCACGCGCGCTGGCGCAGCGAGTGATGCTCGCTGGCGCGCGTCCAGCTCTCGCGCCCGGACAGCTGGTGGGACAAGCTCGCGCTTGGCGGCCGCATGATCGGTTTCGTGCAGTACCAGCTCGCGGCGCGCGGCGCGGGCGTCCGGGCGATGAAGCTCG
>JBBIVG010000309.1:0-3790 GCA_037439865.1 Nevskiaceae bacterium | reverse complement strand
CATCGACGGCTCGCGAATGCGCTGCTCGTGATTGAGACGAGTGCGCACGCGGACCAGCGCCGCCGCCGTCGCGTCCGGCAATGTCGAGATCCGGGCCTTGCCGAGATCACGCGCGATGTCCGGCCACGACAGCGGCCACGACAGGCTCGGACCGGTGAGCACGCCGCTGTCGTAGAGCAGCTCGAGGTCGTGGCGCAGCCGCATGTCGCCGGGCGCGACCCAGGGCTCGGCCGATGCCGGCCGCAGTGCGACGAGCGCGAGCAAGCCCAGGGCCAGGAAGGTTGTCCTGATCGCGCGCAAGACCATCGGTTCCCGGTTCAGAAGCCGTAGTGCCAGGTGAGCGTGCCGCGGGGGAGGAAAGCGGAAGTGTCGTTCCACTTGCGGTCTTCCTGGTCCGCGCCGACGCCGATCTCGACCCAGCCTTTCGGCACGGGACGGCGGTACGAGACGTCGAAGCTCCACCAGTCCTCGGGACCCGGCGCGACGAAGTTCTGGATGTCGTTGACGTAGCCGCCCCGGTTCAACTCGGAGTAGCGCACCATGAAGCTCCAGGTGCTGTCGTCCTCCGGCAGCAGCAGGAAACGCGCGCCGTACTGCCGCGAGTCGCCGTCCGTCGAGTAGCCCAGGACGCGGCCTTTGTAGCGGTAACCCGAGCCGTAGAAGATGCCGTTGTTGTAGGCGCAGTCCCAGAGCTTCTGGCCGTTCTCGGTGCCGCCGCAGAGCGTGTTGGCATACTCGAGGTCGAGTCGCCAGCTGCTGCCGGCATCGAGGTCGCCCCACACCTCGCCGCCGACGACGTCGAAGCTGCGGTACGGCCGCGGGATCTTGTTGTCGATCGACTCGCCGGTGTGCTGCCAGTAGAGCGCGTAGGGCCAGCCCCCGATCGGCGATGCCCAGCGCACGCCCCAGCCCGCGAGCTGGTTGCCCGGCTCGTCCTTGGCGCTGACGTTCTCGCCCGCGTTGTCGTTGCCCCGCCAGAGGTTCCAGAAATCGCTCCACGTGCACGAGCGGCCCTGGCCGCAGAACTGCGCCGTGCGCTCGAGGCTGAGCTCGAGTCCCTTGAGCGGCCGCGCTGCGACCCGGAAGCCGAACAGCAGCGGGTGGTCGTAGTCGCCGCGATTGTCGTCCATGTAGCCGAGGAAGGTCGTGAGGCGCCACGGCCCGATCCAGTGCAGCCACTTCGACTCGAACGGCGTCGATTCCGCACGGTCCAGCGCGATGGCCGGGACCGGGCGCGCGTTGTTCGAGAGGATCAGGCTGCCCTGCCATCCCGATCCCCACCAGCGGTCCTGCGCGCCGGCGGTGAGGATCCAGTTGCCGAGCCGACCGGCAAGGTAGCTACCGTCGAGCCTCAAGTTGTCGCCGTCCGGCGGCGAATCGACGACCGCGAGCTCGAGCCGGCCGCCGAAATGCTCGCCGAAAAACCCGGCGTATCCGGCGGCGAACTCGTACTCGTTACGCGGCTCGTCCCGGAACGTCCGGAGCTCCTCCGGGCGAGCCGCTCCGCGCAGCTCGGCGAAGAAGCCCGTGTCGTCCGGGCTCACCAGCCGCTTCAGCCGCAGGAACGCCGCGTACTGTCCAGCCGACAAAGTGAATCCGGCTTTCGCCTTCGACGCATCGCCCGACGCGGGCTCGAGGCCGTATTTCTGCTGGGCCTTGTCGAGCGCGGTCGCGACGTCCGAAGTCGCGATCGGCCATTCCGAGATCGGAATGTCGATCACGCCGTCGTCCACCAGCATCTGGATGTCGTGCCGGACCTGGAGGTCGCCGGGCTTGAGCCACGGCTCGCCGGCAATGGCCAGCGGGCTGGCGAGCAGGCCCGCGAGCACCGCGCAGAGGGTGCGATTCATCCGCGAATGGTACCGGGCCGGTCCCGCGCGACGCCAGCAGCGCGGCGAGACCTCGTCGTCAGCCGAGGTTGACGACCTTGGGGTTGGGGGGGCCGCCGTCCCGGTAGTAGGACAGGTACCACTCCACGAACTGCCGGATGCCGACCTCGACCGGGGTCGACGGCGTGTAGCCGACGTCGCGCGTGAGGTCATCGATGTCGGCCCAGGTGTCCGGGACGTCCCCCGCCTGCAGTGGCAGCAGATTGAGTTCGGCCTTCCGGCCGAGGCACTGCTCTAGGACCGAGATGTAATGCAGGAGTTCCACCGGCTGGTTGTTGCCGATGTTGTAGAGGCGATACGGCGCGCGGCTCGTGCCCGGATCGGGATCGTCGCTGTCCCAGTCCGGGTTCCCGGTCGCGACGCGGTCGCAGGCCCGCACCACGCCCTCGGCAATGTCACCCACGTAAGTGAAGTCGCGCCGGTGATGGCCGTAGTTGAAGACGTCGATCGGCTGGCCGGAGAGGATGTTGCGCGTGAACAGGAACAGCGCCATGTCGGGTCGGCCCCAGGGACCGTACACGGTGAAGAAGCGCAGGCCCGTCACCGGCAACGAATACAGGTGCGCGTAGGTGTGCGCCATGAGTTCGTTGGCTTTCTTGGTCGCCGCGTAGAACGACAACGGGTGGTCGACGTTCTGGTGGACCGAGAACGGCATGTTCGTGTTCGCGCCGTAGACGGAGCTCGTCGAGGCGTACACGAGGTGCTCGACGCCATTGTGCCGGCAGCCTTCGAGCACGTTGGCGGTGCCGACGACGTTGCTGTCCACGTAGGCGAGCGGGTTCTGGATCGAGTAGCGCACGCCTGCCTGCGCGGCGAGATGGATCGCCCGCTCGAACTTCTCGCGCGCGAAGAGTTCGGTCATGCCCGCGCGGTCCGCAAGGTCGAGCTTGACGAAGCGGAAGCCGGGCAGCTGCTGCAGGATCTCGAGCCGCGCGAGCTTCAGGCGGACGTCGTAGTAGTCGTTGAGATTGTCGAGGCCGACGACCTCGTCGCCGCGCTCGAGGAGCTTGCGGGCCGTGTGGAAGCCGATGAACCCGGCCGCGCCTGTGACCAGGATCTTCACAGCCGCCCGTCCACCTCGTCCGCACGGAACACGTACTTGATGTCGTAGAGCACGTGGTCCTTCCTGGCGAGTTCGCGGATCTTCGCGATTCCCATCTTGCGGAACTGCTCGTGCGCCACGCCCATCACGACGGCATCGTAGGTGCCTGGCTTCAGGCGCTTCACCGGCCTGAGGCCGTACTCGTGCTCGGCCTCGTCGGGATCGGCCCAGGGATCGAACACGTCCACCTTCGCACCGAACTTCTCGAGTTCCTTCACCACGTCCACGATCTTCGTGTTGCGCACGTCGGGGCAGTTCTCCTTGAACGTGAGCCCCATGACCAGGATCCGCGCGTCCTTCACCTGGATGCGTCGCTGGATCATGAGCTGCGCGACCTGCTGGGCCACGTAGATGCCCATATTATCGTTGATTCGCCGGCCCGCGAGGATCATCTCCGGGTGGTAGCCGATGGCCTGCGCCTTGTGCGTGAGGTAGTAGGGGTCCACGCCGATGCAGTGGCCGCCGACGAGCCCGGGGCGGAACGGCAGGAAGTTCCACTTGCTGCCCGCCGCGAGCAGCACCTCCTCGGTGTCGATGCCGAGGCGGTTGAAGATGAGCGCGAGCTCGTTGATGAGCGCGATGTTCACGTCGCGCTGTGTGTTCTCGATGACCTTGGCCGCCTCGGCCACCCTGATGCTGGAGGCCTTGTGCGTGCCGACCGTGACGATCGAGCGGTACAGGGCGTCCACGAATTCCGCCACTTCGGGCGTCAAGCCCGACGTCACCTTGCGGATCGTCGTCAGGCGGTGCTGCTTGTCGCCCGGGTTGATGCGCTCCGGGCTGTAGCCCGCGAAGAAGT
>JBBIVG010000308.1:0-3829 GCA_037439865.1 Nevskiaceae bacterium | reverse complement strand
CGATCATGCCCTCGGCGCCACCTTGCGGCACCTCGATGTCGGCCGTGAACGTGTAGGACGCGTTCAGGATCGACGGTGAGTCGCCCTGCGGCAGGCCGGTCATCGGCCGCGTGTACACGAACTCGGTCCGGCCAGCGGTGATGTTGGGTCGCGGCGCCACGATGCGGGCAGCGACCGACGCGTCCATCGGGAACACCTCGTGCTTCCGCGCCTGCTCGACGAACATTCGCTTCAACTCGGCGAGCTTCTCGGGGTTCTTCTTGGCGAGGTCGTTCGTCTGGCTGAAGTCGGTGTTCAGGTTGTAGAGCTGCAGCACCTGGTTGTTGAGCGGATCGGGGTTGGCCGGGCCGAAGGCCTGCCACGGCGCCCGGTTGACGGTCGTGCTCAGGAACCATCCGTCCTGGTACAGCGCCCACTGTCCCATCATCTCGAAGTACTGTGTCTTGTGGCGCGACGGCGCCTTGGCGTTGGCCGCGTCGAACGTGTAGAGGAAACTCGTGCCCTCGATCGGATCCTGCTTGATGCCGTTCACCAGGTCCGGAGCGCGGATGTGGGCCGCCTCGAGGATGGTCGGTACCACGTCGATGACGTGGACGAACTGCTCGCGCAGGCCGCCCTTGTCCTTGATGTGCCCCGGCCAGGACACGACCATGTTCTGGTTGATGCCGCCGAGCCTCGACGCGTTCTGCTTGAACCAGTCGAACGGCGTGTCGAAGGCCCACGACCAGCCGGCCGACATGTGGTTGTAGGTCGCCTCGGTGCCCCAGACGTCGTAGAACTTGAGCTGGACCTCGGCCGGCAGCTGGTTCAGGCCGTTGAAGAACGCGACCTCGTTCGGCGTGCCGAGTGGCCCGCCTTCGGCGCTCGTGCCGTTGTCGCCATTGATGTAGATGATCAGCGTGTTGTCGGCCCGCCCGATGTCCTCGAAGGCGTCGACGACCCGGCCGATCTCGTAGTCGCTGTAGGCCGCGTAGGCCGCGAATACCTCGACCTGGCGGATGAAGAGCTTCTTCTCGTCCGGAGTCAGCTGGTCCCACGGCTTCAGCACTTCCTTGGGCCAGGGCGTGAGTTGCGTGTTCTGGGGGATCACGCCCAGCTTCTTCTGGTTCGCGAAGATGCGCTCGCGCAGCTTCTCGTACCCGTCGTCAAAGAGATGCATCGCGCTGATCTTGTCCACCCACTCCTTGGTCGGGTGGTGCGGCGCGTGCGTCGCGCCCGGCGCGTACTTGATGAAGATCGGCTTAGACGGGTCGGTCTGGTGCATCCGGAAGATGTAGTCGATGGCGTCGTCCGCCATCGCCGTGACCAGGTTCCAGGTTCCCGGCGGCTTGCCCAGGAACGGGTAGATCTGAGTCGTATTGCGGAACAGGTTCGGCTGCCACTGGTTCGCGTCACCGCCGACGAACCCGTAGAAGTACTCGAAGCCCATGCCCGTCGGCCACTGGTCGAACGGACCGACCTGGCTCGCAGCGAACGCCGGCGTGTTGTGATCCTTGCCGAACCACGCCGTCGCGTAGCCGTTGTCCTTGAGGATGCGGCCGATCGTCGCCTTGGTCTCCGGGATGATGCTGTTGTAGCCCGGGAAACCGGTGGACTGCTCCGAGATCACGCCAAAGCCAACGGAATGATGGTTCCTTCCGGTGATGAGTGCTGCGCGTGTCGGGGAACAAAGCGCCGTCGAGAACATCCGGTTGTAACGCAGGCCCTGCGCCGCGATCTTGTCCATCGTGGGCGTGGGGATCACGCCGCCGAAGGTGCTCGGCACCCCGAAGCCGGCGTCGTCGGTGATGATCAGCAGCACGTTCGGCGCGCCCTTGGGCGGGACGATGCGCGGCGCCCACCAGGGCTTCGACTGGAGAGCGTCATCCTTGATCACGCCACCGAATTTCGGCTGCGGCGGGGGCAGCTGCACGCCACTGATCGATGTCGTTGCGTCCGCGGCGCCGAGCGTGCCAGTGACCTGCTGCGCAAACACGGCGGGTACGCTGGTGCCGACGGCAAACGACGCTGCCAGTAGCAGCGATCTCCTGATGCTTGGCATGAGTGAATCTCCCGAGAAAGATCGACGACTGCCGCAGCCGTGCTGCGCCGCCGCCGCCGAGAAGACTTGCAAAACACAATCCTACGCTCGGCCCGTTGCGCCGACATTGCGTACTTCCGCTTAATTCTTGAGAAGTCTGCGCCGCCGCGACTTGACAATTTGCGCCAATGTGACGGGTGTGGCCACGTCCCGGCCGCAATTGCATGGCCGGTCGCGGGCGTTAGCGCTACATTGGCACTAAATCTCCACCCGGGAACCCGCCATGCGCACATGCGTAGGAAGAATTCGTGGCCTCTCGATTCTCGTCACGGCCGCCGTTCTGTCAGCGTCGCTGGGAGCTGGCCACGTCGCGCTCGCACAGGCTGCGAGCAAGCCGACGCTCGCCCCGCCGGCGATCGAACTCGAGCCGAAGGCCATGAGCATCATCAAGGCGGCGTGCGACAGGCTCGCTTCCGCAAAGACACTGTCGTTCACGGGCGTGGTGAGTGAGGAGAGCCCGAGCCGACTCGGGCCTCCGCTCGTCTACACGAATCGTTACTTCGTGACCCTGCAGCGGCCGGACAGGCTGCGCATCCTGAGCCCGGGTGACGGCCCGCCGACCGAGCTCTACTACGATGGCAAGACGCTCGCCGCGTTCTCGCCGAAGGAGAACTTCATCGCGAAGACCCAGGCGCCGCCGACCATCGATGCGGCGCTCGACCTGGCATTCGACCAGGCGCAGATCTACTACCCGTTCGCCGACCTCATCGTCGCCGATCCGTTCAAGGACCTCGCGCAGGGCCTGCGCGTCGCGTTCTACGTCGGCCAGTCGAGTTCGATCGGCGGGACGAAGACGGACATCGTCGCGTACGCGAACGACCACGTGTTCGTGCAGGCATGGATCGGCGTGGACGACAAGCTGCCGCGTCGCCTGCGTGCCATCTATCGCAAGGACCCGAGCCGGTTGCGCCACGACATGACCATTTCCGACTGGAAGCTCGATGCACCGGTGGCGGCGTCGGTGTTCGCAGTTCCCGAGGCGGCGAAGAAAGCGCTGCCCATACCGTTTGCCCGCCCGCAGCCGGCGCCTGCCGCCGCGAGCAAGTGACGAAGGAGGCGACCATGAAACGGATCACGATCGCGATCGGCACGGTTCTCGCCGTTGTCCTCGTCCCGCAGCTGGCGGGTGCGTATGGTCATGCGAACCGGTTCGGCGGCAGCACGGAGGCCGACCGCGGCGGAATGGAACACACCAACGCCTACGGCGGCGACACCGAGCACGCCTGGGGCGGAGGCACCGAGCACACGAACATGTACGGCGGTCACACGGAAGGCGAGGCGGGCTACGGCGCCGAGCATACGAACGTGTACGGCGGCACGACGGCCGGCAAGGTGGACGATGGCGCCGTGCACGAGACGCCTTACGGCACGACGGCGTACGCAGCGCCTGCTGCGGACTATGCCTACCATCCGCCGACCACCGTCAATTACTACGCACCGGGCTGCTACAACTGCGGTGGCTGGGACGCGGCCGGTGCTGCGGCGGCCGGTGTGGTCGTCGGCGCGACCGTTGCGACCGCGGCGGAGGCCTCGCAGGCGCAGGCGGCGCAGACGAGCGCCTACAACGCAGGTGTTGCGGCGGGCAGCGCACAGGCGACGGCAGCAGCATCGGCCAACCAGAGCTACCCGATCGGCAACATCTACCCGACGCTGCCGTCGGGCTGCGTCAACCCGACCGTGCACGGCACGACGTACTACCTCTGCGGCAACACGTGGTTCCAGCCTCAGTTCGGTGCGAACGGCGTGTAC
>JBBIVG010000307.1:2733-3862 GCA_037439865.1 Nevskiaceae bacterium | reverse complement strand
GGTGCCGAGCGCGGTGAGCGCGCGCACCTCGTGCAGGCTGAGCTCGAGGAACTCGCCGTAAGTCAGCGGCTCGATGTTCGGGTTGTACGGCCCGGTCCCATTCCAGGTCATCAGCAGCGCGACCGACTCGTGCAGGTCGTGCACGACGGTCGGGTGCCACTCGTGGAACATGCCGTGCACCGCCCGCGTCGACTGGTGCGTCTGCTGGTGCGTGTCGCGGTTGATGTCGACGAACGTGTAGCGCGACCAGTAGGGCGGCGACTGCCGCGGCAGCGTGGCGCGGTCGGTGCGGCCCTTGAGGTAGCGGTAGAACCACTCGACCTGCTTGTCGCGGCCATCGGGATTCGACACCGGATTGATGAGCACCACGAGCTGCGAGCGGATCCGCTGGATCATCGGGTCGTCGGACACGGCGAGCCGGTACGCGAGTTCGAGGACCGACTCCGTGGACCCCGTCTCATCGGCGTGCAGGGCGGCGTTGATGTAGTAGATAGGCCGCCCCGCATCCACGAGGCGCGCTGCGGCCTCGGCGTCGATGGTGCGCGGATCGGCGAGCCGCGCCGTCGTCGCCTTCAGCTCGTCGAGGCGACGCATGCCGTCCTCGTCGGCGATGACTGCCAGCAGGATCTCGCGTCCCTCCTCGGAGCGGCCGACCGTCTCGATGCGCACGCGCGGGGAGGCAGCTGCCAGTGCGCGCAGGTAGGCGTAGGCCTGCTCGGAGTTGACCAGTTCTCCCGGCGCGCCGGGGATCCTGTGGAAGAAATCGCGCGGCGAGGGCACGGTCGCTGAATCGGGCAGCGAGGCCACCCACGGCGAGAGAAAGCGCGGCTCCGTCGTCGCGGCGGCGATTTCCTCGACGGAACTCGGTTCAGCCACGTCGGCGGCGCGTGACGTGGATGCCAACGTCGCGACGAGCACGCAGCCGAACGCGAGCCAACGCATCGGCTTCGTCACTGAACGGTCTCCCGCGACGCGCGTGTAGGAGGTGAAGACGTCGAACATGCGGGGCCTGCGATTAGAAAATGGTGCGGCTGCAGACGGGCAAAGGTACACGCACCGTTCGCCGGCATACAACGCGCGTGTCTGCGGCACCGAGTCCTTCTACAATCCTGTCGAGTCCCGAGAACTC
>JBBIVG010000307.1:0-2656 GCA_037439865.1 Nevskiaceae bacterium | reverse complement strand
CCAGGGGTTGACCCGACGTCGGCAAGATCGAAGCGCCGCCGCCGTTGGCGAGCCATCCTCCTGGGGCTGGCGTTTTGGGGCGTCGCGGCGTACCTGGTCGCGCCGCGACTGTGGACGTATTACCTCGAGCGAGCGAAGCCGCTGCCCGACGTCGCGCGCGTGACGCATACGTCCGATGGTCACCCGGGCGACCCGGTCAACATCGCCCTGGAAGGCAACGAGCAGGAGGTCATCAAGGCGATGACCGCGGCGGGGTGGTTTCCGGCCGACCCGGTGACGCTCTCCTCGAGTATCCGGATTGCCGTCGACACCGCCCTTCGGCGCGCTGACGACATGGCGCCGGTGAGCCCGCTGTTCCTGTTCGGACGAAAGCAGGACCTCGCATTCGAGCAGCCCGTGCCAGGTGGGCCGCGACACCGCCACCACGTGCGATTCTGGCTGTGGGATCAGCGGCGCAACGGATTGCCGGTGTGGTTCGGCGCCGTGACCTACGATGAGCGCGCGGGATTGAGTTACACCACCGGGCAGGTCACGCATCACATCGGACCGAACGTGGACGCCGAGCGGGACCTGATCGTCGACGGGTTGGCCCATGCTGGCTGGGTTGGCGGCGTCCAATGGATCGACGATTTTCACCGGCAGCTCGAAGGGCGCAACGGAGGCGGGGACTTGTGGCGGACCGACGGTCGACTGCCGGTCCTGCGCCTCGGCACAGCGCATTGACCAGGTGCCGTAGGGGATTCCAGTGATGGCACGAAACAGGATTGCACGCGCTGCAACGCAATGGCTTGCGATCGCACTGCTGACAGGCCTGGCCTCGACGCCAGCTTGCGCCATTCAGGGGTTCGATCCGAACGCAAAACCCGTCCCGGACTTCGAGCTCACACGCTTCTACGACGCCGACCTGGGTTTCGCGGACAAGGCGCCGGGCACAATTCTCAAGTCGGAGCAGATCAGGGCCCCGGAAGGCGCTGTTGCCTGGCGCGTCATGTACGTCTCGCGAACCTGGGACGATCGTCGTGTGCCGGTGACGGGCATCGTCGTCGCGCCTCAGGGCCAGCCCGCCGCCCCGCGGCCGATACTCAACTGGCTGCACGGGACGACGGGTGGCGCTCGTGTCGCGGCGCCATCCCTCGCTCCCAATCCTGCTCAAGACCTGGTGCAGCGATCCGCGAGCGCGCCCATCGATTACGGTGTGCCATACCTCACCAACTTTCTGGCGCGGGGATATGTCGTCGTCGCAACCGACTATTACGGCCTCGGCGGGCCGGGCGTGCACCAGTACATCGTCGGCAGCACCGCGGCGCGCAACGGCCTCGACATCGCGCGCGCTGCGCGTCAGCTCGAGGAGGCGCACGCCGGGATGGATCTTGTGACGTTCGGCTGGTCGCAGGGAGGGCATGCGGCGCTGTTTACCGGCGAGGAGCAGGCTGCTTACGCGCCGGAGTTCCATCACCGGGGCGTCGTCGCAATCGCGCCGGGGTCGACGGCCGGGGTCCCGCACGTCTACGTTCTTGCGCGCGGCTACCAGGCCGCCTACTACACGCCGCTCACCGGTTTCACGGACGAAGGCCGCAAGCTCATCGATGCGGCCGGCGACGTGAGTATCACGGGTGTCTATCGCGAGTCGCTGAAGTACCCGGGACCGTTCTTCGTCGGTGACTGGAACCCGGCAATGAAGGCCGCGCTCGATCTCAATATCCCGTGCAATCGCCGCTCGGCCGCGCCGATCCTCGTGGTGCATGGCGCCGACGACGACGTGCAACCCCCGGCGGCAACGCGGGAGATGCTGCCGCGCGCCCAGCGCAACGGCGACACGATCGACGTCAGCTGGTATGCGGGCGAGGGCCACCGTTCGGTCATTGCTGCAGCCCGCGCGGAGATTCTGCGGTGGTGCGCAGAGCATCTGGCAGGCGGCCCTAAGTCCTGAGGGCGCGGCGCTCCGGCGACTTGCGCGTGAGGTCGATCAGCCGGCGATCGCCCGCCGCAAGATCGATCGTGAGCCGCGCCGCATGGTTTACCCCGTTCGGGTCATAGGGAAGCTTCGATCGGTACGCGTCGATGAACGCCTGAAGACCTGCCGGGTTCGGTGAACGGTTCTCTTCGTAGTCGACTTCGATACCGACGCCGAGCTGCTGGGCGACGGCAGCTGCATTGAGCCGCAGTTGTGTCGCGCTCTGTGCGAGCGCGTCGTTCCAGGCCTTCGTGCACGTAATGCCACCGATCGACAGCATCACGCGCACTCCTGCAGCCTTGAAGTAATTGACGATCTCCGGCGTCATGCCGCGGAGCAGGGCAGGGCGCGATGCCCTCGCATGTCTGTCCCAAGGCTACAGGGATGTACTCGCTGCGTGTCCCCGGGCGGCGTGCTGTGTACGGTGAGCGACGGCGAGCGAACCGCGCTTCACAAGATCTTGTCGATATCGTGCCGCGTCATCCCGTTCCGCACGATGAACTGGAATCGTCGTACCAGCTTCACGATCGTCCTGGGCTCGAGACGCTCTTCCTCGAACACGAGCCGGTCGTGATCGACGATCACCGGCCACTCGCCGTCCTTGTCCGGCGCATCGCGCATCTGCGCCTTCACCACGATCATGTTGGCGTTGAACCGCTGGCAGAACTCGAGCACCTGCTCCCGAGTGCCCTTCGCCCAGAA
>JBBIVG010000306.1:0-3876 GCA_037439865.1 Nevskiaceae bacterium | reverse complement strand
CAGGGGCGCGACTTCGATCCCTCCGTGGTGACCAAGCCTGCGCGCAACACGTCCTACTTCCCGTCCGAAGTGATCCTCACGCGTGCGGTGGCGGGCGAGCTGTTTCCCGGCGAATCGGCGCTCGGCAAGACGATCTACACGGCGCTCGGGCAGCCCGCACGGGTGGTGGGCATCGTGGAGGGGATGCACGGGTCGTGGCCGAGCTGGGACAAGGTCGACCACGTGGTCTTCACGCCGGTCGTCTCCGACGAGCAGCAGGCGCGCTACCTCGTCCGGGCGAAACCCGGGCAACGCGATGCGATGATGAAGCTCGCCGAGGAACGTCTCGGGGCGCGTGACAACGGCCGGATCATCGTCCGCGTCCGTTCGCTCGAGTACGTGGCGGCACGCAGCTACGCCGACGACCGCGCCATGGCGGTCTACATGACGGTCGTCATCGGCCTGCTGCTCTCGATCGCCGCGCTCGGCATCTTCGGCCTGGCGGCCTTCAACGTCAGCACGCGGACGAAGCAGATCGGCACGCGGCGCGCGGTCGGGGCGCGCCGGCGCGACGTGGTGCGCTACTTCATGGTGGAGAACTGGATGGTTACCACGGCCGGCGTCCTGTTCGGCTGCGCCCTGGCGCTGGCGCTCGGGTACTGGCTCAGCGTTTCGTTCGAACTGCCGCGGCTGAAGCTCTATTATCTCGTGGCGGGGGTGGTCGTCCTCTGGGTGGTCGGGCTGGTCGCCGCGCTGATACCGGCGCGGAGGGCGGCGCTCGTCTCGCCCGCGGTCGCGACCCGCACGGTCTGATACGACGCCGGGACGTGGGAGGCTGCCGCGTCCGACGAGGGTCCGAATGGCACCGATCGAGCCGGCCGTGATGCGCGGCCGCACCATACTCGTCATCGACGACAGCGAGGCCGTGCGCACGGCGCTCGAGGTACTGCTGTCGCTCGAGGGCGCGACGGTCGAGTCGGCCGGCACGCCAGCCGCCGGCCTCGATCGCGCAGCACGCGGCGACATCGATCTCGTCATCCAGGACATGAACTTCTCGCGCGAGGCGACCTCGGGCGAGGAGGGCATTGCGCTCTTCCGGTCGCTGCGACGGCTGCAGCCCGAGCTGCCCGTCGTCCTGCTCACCGCGTGGACGCACCTCGAGACCGCGGTCGAGCTGGTCAAGGCCGGCGCCGCGGACTACCTCGCGAAGCCGTGGGACAACGCGCGCCTCGTGACGACGGTGCGCAACCTCCTGCAGTTGCGGGCCGCGCTCGTGGCCACGCGAGAGCGGGAGAGGCAGCGGGAGGAGGCTCGCGCGGCGCTGGCCGCGAAATTCGACCTGCGCGGGATCGTCTACGCCAGCGACGCGATGCATGCCGTCGTGCAGATGGCGACACAGGTGGCCCGCTCGAACGTGCCGGTGCTGATCACCGGGCCGAACGGCGCGGGCAAGGAAGTGATCGCCGAGATCATCCAGGCGAACTCGAGTGTGCGCGACGGACCGTTCGTGCGCGTCAACGCCGGGGCGCTGCCGTCGGACCTGGTCGAGAGCGAACTCTTCGGCGCAGAGGCCGGCGCCTACACCGGCGCAAAGGCGCGCGCCGGACGCTTCGAGGCGGCCGACGGGGGCACGCTGTTCCTGGACGAGATCGGCAACCTGCCGGTGGGCGGGCAGGCCAAGCTGCTGCGCGTCCTGCAGACGGGCGAGTTCGAGCGACTCGGATCGGCGCAGACCCGGCGTGTCGCCGTGCGGGTCATCTCGGCGACCAACACGTCGCTCGCCGATGCAATCCGCGTCGGCCGCTTCCGCGAGGACCTCTATTACCGGCTCAACGTCATCGAACTCCAGGTGCCGCCGCTGGCCGAGCGCAGGGACGACGTCCTGCCGCTCGCGCGCCACTTCCTCGAGCCGGGCTTCGACCTGTCGCGCGAGGCAGAGCGGGCACTCCTGCGCCACACGTGGCCTGGCAACGTGCGCGAGCTCGCGAACAGCGTGCGTCGTGCGTGCCTGCTCGCCGACGACCGCGTCATCCGTCCGCAGCATCTCATGCTGCCCGAAGCGCCCGACGCCATCGCCCGTGAGCCGGACCGCGCCGAGATCGAGCTGGCGCTGGAGCGAGCCGAGGGTGTCGTCGCGCGGGCGGCACGCGACCTCGGGCTCAGCCGGCAGTCGCTCTACCGCCGGATGGAGAAGCTCGGCATCGCGACGGACGAAGCGGGCGAGCGATGAGGTTGCTCGGCCGACGGGGGTTGGCAATCGCGCTCGCCGTGCTCGGCGCCCTGACGGTGGCCGCCTTCGTCGCGGCGCGCGGGCCGCTCGCGTGGCGCCTGCTCGCCGCAACGGTCGCCGCTGTCCTCTACGTTCTGCTCGCGCGGACGGTGCTGAACGCACTCAGCCGCAGGGACCGCATCGTCTCGGCCGTTGCCGACGGCGTGGCGGGGCTGCAGGACGCGGACTACAGCATCAGCGTGACACCGCCGACGGACGACGCACCGCTGCGACGCCTCGTGGACGGTTACAACACGCTCGGCGGTCGCCTTCGCGGCCAGCGACAGGACCTCTATCAGCGCGAACTGCTGCTCGATACGGTGATCCAGGCGACCCCGCTCGCCCTCGTGCTGACGAACGGCCCTGGCACCATCCTCTACGGCAATCTCGCCGCCCGACAGCTCTTCAATGGCGGTCGCAAGGTCGAGGGCCTGTCGTTTGCGGGACTGCTCGAGACGATGCCGGTCGCGCTCGCGGATGCGCTGCAGGGCGAGGGCGACCGGCTGATCACCGTCGAGTTTGAGGGCGAGTCCCAGGTGTTCCACATCGCGCAGCGGCGATTCCTCCTGAACGGGCAGTCCCACCGGCTGAGTCTCGTGAAGCAGCTCACGCGCGAGGTGAATGCACAGGAGGTCGCGACCTGGAAGAAGGTGATCCGCGTCATCGCGCACGAGATCAACAATTCGGTCGCACCGATCGCGTCGCTCGCGCAGTCCGGGCAGCGGCTCGCCCTGCAGCCGGACGAGGCGCAGTTGAAGCGCGTCTTCGGTGCGATCGAGGAGCGGATGTCGCACCTGTCGGGGTTCGTCGAGGCGTATTCGCGCTTCGCGAAGCTGCCGCGCCCGCGGCTCGCGGCGGTCGAGTGGCGACGTTTCATCGAGTCGCTCCAGGCGATGCAGCCGTTCACGGTCGAGGGTGTGCTCCCCTCGGGTGTCGGGCATTTCGATGAGAGCCAGCTGCAGCAGGTGCTGCTCAACCTGGTCCGTAACGCCGCCGAGGCGGGGTCGCCCGTCGAGGAGATCCGCGTCGGGGTCGCGCCGGAGCGCAGCGGCTGGCTCGTGCGCGTCAGCGACCGCGGCTGCGGGATGAGCGACGAGGTGCTGGCGAACGCGATCGTGCCGTTCTATTCGACCAAGTCGTCAGGCACGGGCCTCGGGCTCACGCTGTGCCGCGAGATCGTCGAGGCGCACGGCGGCACGCTCGCGCTCGCCAACCGCGACGGCGGCGGCGTGAACGTTCGCGTCTGGCTGCCTCCGGCTCAGGGATTGCGCGGGTCGGTCGAGCCTTCGTCGATCCAGACGCCGTAGCTGCACTTCAGGAGCTGCGAGCCGCTCTGCACGAACGCGCCATGCTTGTAGCTCGTGCCGTTGAAGAAGCAGACCGGCTCGCCCGGGACCTGCTGGCGCACCACGTCGGTGTCTTCGTCTTCTTCGTCGGCGATCGGCGAGTTCTCGAGCTCGGGATCCTGCGCGCCCACCTGCGGAATCGAGGGGTGTTGTTTCATGGCAGTGCTCCCGTGTGTAGGTGATGCAGGGCCGTCCAGGACGATCTTACCGCCACTGTTGCCGGCCGCAGATAGGTGGCATCCACCTATTCCGGAAATTCGGTGCCAGGCACCTATTTTCGCG
>JBBIVG010000305.1:0-3909 GCA_037439865.1 Nevskiaceae bacterium | reverse complement strand
CGGCCGTTCCAGACCAGAATCCCGAAGTCGCCGAGATCGTGATGGACTACTTTGCGCATCGGCTGGATGCCAACATCTATGCCAAGCCGCTGTCGGCGAAGTTTGCGGACCGGATCCGTCCCTACTGGTCGAGCAACCACGACTACTACCGCGCCCTGGGCCCGCCGAAGAGTATTGAGCGCCTCGAAAGCGATGCCGAAGACACTCCGCGCGAGTACCGCTACAGAGTGCGATATGTGGACACTGCCCGAATCGTTACGGTGTCGATCGACGGCGACGGCCGAATCTCCAACCTGGTGGGGGAGGACGAATAGGGACGGACCGGGTCCCGCGGCCTCTTTCGCCCTCTATCTCACCGGCAGCTCGAGCCCGCTCACCAGCTCATCCACGTCAGCCTGCGTGGGCGCGCTCGTCGCCCGATCGATGACGCGCCGCGTGAGATGCGGAGCGAAGAGCTGCATGAAGTCGAGCTGGTACTTGCGCAACAGGCCGCCGCGGCGGAAACCGATCCACGTGACGTGCGCCGGGAAGAGGTGCGAGGTGTCGATCTCGACGAGATCCGCGTCCGCCTGCGGGTCCACCGCCATGCTCGCAACGATGCCAATGCCGAGTCCGAGCCGCACGTAGGTCTTGATCACGTCGGCGTCGCGGGCGGTGAGCACGACGTTCGGCACCAGGCCTTCCTTCGCGAAGATGTCATGCAGCGACGACGGTCCCGTGAAGCTGAACACGTACGTGATGATCGGGTGCGCCGCGAGCTGCTTCAGCGTCGGGCTCTTCACCTTTGCGAGCGGGTGGCCCCTGGGCACGACGACGTGCCGGTGCCAGCGATAGCAGGGCAGGAGCGAATAGCCCTCGAACAGTGATTGCGACCCCGTCGCGATCGCAAAGTCGATGCGGTCGAGCGCGGCCATCTCGGCGATCTGCTCGGAGGTGCCCTGGTGCAGGTGCAGGCGCACCTCGGGGTAGCGCTCGCGGAACTGCTTGATGACCTCGGGCAGCACGTAGCGCGCCTGCGTGTGGGTCGTCGCGATCGAGAGCGAGCCGCGCGACTCGTCCTTGAGGTCGTCCGACAGGCGCTTGATGTTCTGCACCTCGCGCAGGATGCGGACCGCGCGGTCGATCACCTGCTGCCCGGCCGGCGTGACGCGCGAGAGGTTGCGCCCGTCGCGCACGAAGATCTGGAACCCGAGTTCGTCCTCGAGCAGCTTGATCTGCTTCGACACGCCGGGCTGGGAGGTGTGCAGCTTCTCGGCCGCGGCGGTGATGTTGAGCCCGTTCTGGGCGACCGCGGCGAGGTAGCGGAGCTGGTGGAGCTTCATGCGGGCATTCTAGCGAAAGCATTTGCGCTCGAATCCAGTCGATTCGCGCGTTGACCGATGATGCTTGCCGGTCGACATGCTGGCGGCGTCGTCGAAGCCGGAGTACGCCATGACGCTCGCCACCATCCTGAGTCGCACGCAGCAGGGTCTCGAGGCGCCGCTGGTGCGCGTCGAAGTCCACGTCGGCAACGGGCTTCCAGCCTTCTCGATCGTCGGATTGCCCGAGACGGCGGTGAAGGAGAGCAAGGATCGGGTCCGTGCGGCGCTGGCGAACTGCGGGTACGACCTGCCGCCGGGTCACATCACCGTGAATCTCGCGCCCGCCGACCTGCCGAAGGAAGGCGGTCGCTTCGACCTGCCGATCGCCATCGGCATTCTCGTGGCATCCGACCAGTTGCCGCCGGGGCCGTTCGCAGACACCGAGCTCTACGGCGAGTTGTCACTAGGCGGCGAGTTGCACGCGATCCGCGGCGTTCTTCCGACAGCGTTGCAGGGCACACGCGCCGGTCACACGCTGATCCTGCCGGACGGCAACCTCGCTGAAGCCGCGCTGGTGCGACGCGGCCGGATTCACGGCGCCGGGCATCTGCTCGACGTCTGCCGCTACGCACGCGGGATGCGACCACTTCCCACGGCGGGGTCGCTCCAGGGGGTCGCGCCCACGACGGCGGGCCCCGATCTCGCGGAGGTACGAGGCCAGATGCAGGCGCGGCGCGCGCTCGAGATCGCCGCGGCTGGAGAGCACAGCCTGCTGCTCATCGGTCCGCCCGGCGCTGGGAAGAGCATGCTGGCCCAGCGGTTGCCAGGTCTCCTGCCGATGATGACGGAAGAAGAGGCGCTCGAGACTGCGGCGCTGCGATCGCTCACGACCGCGGGCTTCCGTCCCGACCAGTGGCAATGCCGGCCGTTTCGCGCGCCCCACCACACGGCTTCCGCGATCGCGCTGGTGGGCGGCGGTGCGCATCCCCGGCCGGGCGAGATCTCCCTCGCACACAATGGCGTGCTGTTCCTGGACGAGTTGCCGGAGTTCGATCGCCAGGTGCTCGAAGTCCTGAGGGAGCCGCTGGAGTCGGGGCACATCGTCATTTCGCGCGCGGCGAGGCAGTCGCGCTTCCCGGCGCGCTTCCAGCTGATCGCTGCCATGAATCCCTGCCCGTGCGGCCATCTCGGCGATCGCGCGGTGGCCTGTCGCTGCACTCCCGAGCGCATCGAGGCCTATCGGAGCAGGATCTCGGGGCCGCTGCTCGATCGAATCGACCTGCACGTCGAAGTGCCTCGGGTCCCGCCGGAAGCGCTGACGGCTACCGAAACAGCGGAGCCTTCCGCCACGGTCGCGCGCCGCGTCGCGACGGCGCGGGCCCTGCAGGCGAGGCGGCAAGGACGGTCGAACTCCCGCGTCGAAGGGACCGACGTACTGGCGACGTGCGAGGCGGATGACGCAGCGCTGGCGCTGCTCGACCGAGCAATGCGACGGCTCGCGCTGTCGGCGCGGGCGTACCACCGGGTGCTGCGCGTCGCACGTTCGATTGCGGACCTCGCGGAGAGCGAACGGGTCCGCGCACCGCATGTCGCGGAGGCGATCACGCTGCGCCAGCTCGACCGGCGTGCGACGTCGTCGGCGCTGTCATCGATTTCGGCTTGATCGCGACAGATTTGCGGCGCGACCCGGATCCGCTGCGCGCGTATCAATAGCACCCAGGAAGCCCGCATCGTGCAGGGCCGAGCCAGGGAAGGTCGCCGTCATGAAAAGGATCGCAAGGATGCGGTTGGGTGTGTGGTTGCTGGGTATGTGCGTGGGAGCCGTGGCGCAGGCACAGACGACTGTCGGCCGTACGACGGGAGCAGTGAGCGTTTCCCCGACGGGCGCTGCGAAGTACACGGTCCCGTTGTGGGTGCCGCCCGGGACGAACGGGCTCGCGCCGGAACTCGCGATCACCTACGACCACCACAGCGGCAACGGGCTGCTCGGTGTGGGCTTCCGTCTATCCGGTTTCTCGGCGATCCATCGGTGCCCGGGCACGCTGGCCCAGGACGGGCTGTTGTCGGCGGTCGGGCTCGATGCTGCGGACCGGTTCTGCCTCGACGGGCAGCGCCTGCGGCTGACGGCCGGCGCATACGGCCAGGCCGGCTCGCAGTACCAGACCGAAGTCGAGACTTTCTCGCGCGTGACCGCCTTCGGGACGGCCGGCGCCGGTCCCGCGTGGTTCCAGGTCGAGCGGCGCGACGGCCTCGTCTATCAGTACGGGGCCACCGTCGATTCACGCATCGAGTCGCTGGGCACCACGACGCCGCGCGAGTGGGCGCTGAACCGGATCCGTGACCGCAGCGGCAATTACATCGATTTCACGTACGCCGAGGATACGTCCACCGGCACCTACCGGCCGGCCCGCATCGACTACACGGGCAATGCGAACCTCGGCTCCGCGCCGTACTACTCGGTTCGCTTTGCGTACGAAGGCCGCGGCATGGCGGACCAGCCGGCGGCGTATTTCGGCGGTGGGCTCATCCTGGAACCGTATCGGCTGTCGCGCGTCGACGTGCAGCACTCGTCGGGAACCGTGCTGCGCAGTTTCGTTCTCGGCTACGA
>JBBIVG010000304.1:0-3948 GCA_037439865.1 Nevskiaceae bacterium | reverse complement strand
TGTAGGTGAGGCGCGAGAGCAGCACGCCCGACGCCTCGCGGTCGAAGTAGCTCACCGGCAGGTGCAGGTAGCGGTCGAAGATCTGCGACCGCAGCGTCTTGACGATGTGCCGCCCGACCCACCCCGGACAGTAGGTTTGCAGGAAGTCGCCGATGCCGCGCAGGATGAAGAGCCCGACCAGCGTCAGCGGGACGATCCACACCATGCGCGGGTCCTTGGCGACAAAGGTCCCGTCGAGGAAGAACTTGACGAAGGCGGCCCACCCGGCGTCGGAGGCGGCGAAGATCACCATGCCGACCACGCCGAACGCGAACATCCCCCGGTGGGGAGAGAGATAAGCTATGAGCCGGCGATAGGTCTTGAGCGCTCCGGGCGGCATCCGGAGCGTCGTGACCTTACCGATCCTGGGTCCCATCGTTGACCGTCGCGATGTTGATCTGCCGATACCCCAGGCGTCCCGCGACATCCATCGCCGTCACCACCGACTGGTGCATGGCGCGTGCGTCGGCCCGGATCGTCACGGGCATCGCGCGGTTGCCGCCCGCCGCCTTGCCGATCGCCGCCGCGAGTGTGTCCGGGCTGTTGTTGATCAGCGGCCGCCCGTCGACGCTGTAGCCACCTTCGGCCGAGACCGCGATCTCGATGGACTGGCGCGCCGACTCCGCGTCCGGCGCAACCCCGGCCTCCGGCAGGCGGATCTGCAACCGGCCTTCGTCGATGAACTTGGTCGAGAGCATGAAAAAGATGAGCAGCAGGAGCACGACGTCGATCAGCGACGTCATGTTGAGCTCGGGTTCCTCCGTACGCCGCGGCTGGAACTTCACGCGGCGTCTTCCTGCGCCGCGATGATCGGCGCCATGCCGCTGGTGCGGTCGATCGCCTGCACCAGCTTGATGGACTCCTTTTCCATCTGGATCACGAGGGCGTCCACCCGCCCGCGCAGGTAGCGGTAGGCGACGAGCGCCGGGATCGCGACTATCAGGCCGGCCGCCGTCGTGATCAGGGCTTCGGCGATGCCGCCCGCCATGGCGGTGGGATTGCCGATGCCGGAGAGCGTAATCGCCTTGAAGGTGCGGATCATGCCGGTGACCGTGCCGAGCAGGCCGAGCAGCGGCGAGATCGCCGCGATGGTCCCCAGCGGTCCGAGGAAGCGCTCGAGGTCGTGCACCACGTGGCGTCCGGCGTCCTCGATGGCGCTGATCAACACGGCGCGGTCGCGATGGCGATTGGCGAGGCCGGCGGCCAGGATGCGGCCGAGCGGCGAATGCTGCTGCAGGGCGACGATCTGCTTGTCCGACAGGACCCGGTTCTCGACCCACTGCCAGACCTTGTCCGTGAGCTCCGCCGGGACCACCCGCTGCTCCCGGAGCGTCCACAGGCGCTCCAGCGTGATGGCCACGGCCAGGATGGAGCAGAAGATGATCGGCACCATCACGATGCCGCCGGCCTTCACGATCTCGAACATGTCCTGGCTCGATGCCCCCGGGCGTTGCGCCCGCGGATCATACTTGATGGGGCCCGGACCCGCGACCTGGCGGCGGTCACGGGTCCCGCCAGGCGCGCCGGTGCGCGAGGCGCCATCGGGCGACCCGGTCGAGCGGACGATCCGGCTCGAGATCGAATTCGATCGCCCCCGAGTCCGCCGTCGCGACCACCTCGGCGCCTGCGTCGCGCCAGCGCCCGACGACGGCCGGAGAGGGAAAGCCCCAGCGATTGCGAAAACCGGCCGAGACGAGCGCCCAACGCGGCCGAGTGCCGTCCACGAACGGTGCGCTCGAGGACGTGCGGCTGCCGTGGTGCGCAACGACGACGACTTCCACCGGCGCCGGCAGGCCGCGCTCGAGTAGTTGCTGTTCGGCCGGCGCTTCGGCATCGCCCGGCAGGAGGAGCACGCGGCGGCCTGCGTGCACGGCGAGGACGCAGGACTGGTCGTTGTCCCTGGGCAGACGCGCGTCCGCCGGGTGCAGCCACTCGAAGCGGACGCCGTCCCAGGACCACGCCTGCCCCGCCCGGCACGGCTCCACGTTCCCGAGCGAGTCGAGCGCCCGTCCGCTCGCGATTCGACGTCGCACGTCCACGAGTCGCGCCAGGGTGACGGCGCCCCCAACGTGATCCTCGTCGTCGTGGCTCGCGACGAGAGCATCGACCTTGCGAAGGCCGCGACTTCGCAGGTACGGCTCGACGACCAGCGCTCCCGTGTCGGTGCCGCTGCGAAAGGCAGGCCCGGCGTCGTAGACGAGCACGTGCCGTCGCGTCTCGACGACCACGGCCAGGCCCTGCCCGACGTCGAGAAGCGCCACGTGAATCGCACCTTCCGCCGGGGGGGCGGCCCGCCAGGCGCAGAGCGCGAGGACGAGCAGGACCCCGGCCACGCGTCCGGGTGCCGGCAGAGGCGCAAGCGCCGCGACCGCGCCGACGACGAGCGCGATCCATCCTGCCGCGGGCAGCGACGCAATGCCCCAGGTTGCGAAGGACCACGCAGCGGGCTCCCCGATCAGCGGCCACGTGGACTCGATGAGCCACGCGACGGCGCGGAGCATCGCCTCTCCCGCGATCGGCAGCACCAGCATCAGCGCCGTGCCGAGCAGTACCGCGGGAACGACGACGAGCGTATAGAGGGGGATCGCGACTGCATTCACGGGCGCCGACACCAGCGATACGTTGCCGAAGCTGCCGATGAGCACCGGCACGAGCCCGACCGTGACCGCGAGTTGCACCCGAGTGAAGCCCGCGACGATCCCGGTCTTCGCGAAGTGTCCGGTGCTGACGAACAGGATGACGGCCACCGCGCCGAACGACAGCCAGAAGCCCACCGCCATCGGGGCCAGCGGATCGAGCAGGAGCACGGCCAGCGTGCCGAGTGCGAGCGCATCGGCGGCGCCGACGCGCCGTCGCAGCCGCAGCGCCGCCGCCACGAGCGCGATCATGACGACCGTGCGCTGTGTCGGCACCGACCAGCCCGCGAGCAGCGCATAGCCGAATGCCGTCAATGTTCCGGCGAGCACTGCCGCATCCCGGCGACACCCCAGCGCACCGCGGCTCTGCCGCCATCGCTGCAATCGTGCGGCGAGCCACGCGGCAATGGCGCCGACCATCCCGATGTGCATGCCCGAGATGGCCATGAGGTGGCTCGTGCCGCTCCGCGCCAGTTCCCGCCACTGCTGCTGGCTCAGCGCGTCCTGCAGCCCGACCGCGAGGCCTGCGACGATGCCGGTCGCCGGACGCTCCCCCAGCCCGGTCCGGATGGCATCGTAGATCGCTCCGCGCGCGACCAGCATCGGTCGCGCGAGCGCGTCACGCCATTCCCGGCCGAGGCTCCGGCCCTGCCTGACATAGCCCGTCGCGCCGATGCCCTCGCGGAGCATGCGCGCTTCCTGGTCCAGGCCACCCGGGTTGGAGAATCCCCGCGGACGCCGCAGGCGGACTACGAGTTGCAGGCGCTCCGCGGGCGCCGGCACCCACTGCGGCTCGTACCACGTGAGTTCGACGAGCGGCGGCACGCCCGGCTGGGCAAGTGTCGCGAAGCGGAACCGGGTGCCCTCGGCCAGGCGCTGCGGCACCGACGCGACGGTGCCCGCGATCGAGAGATTCGTGCCCTCGAGGGACGGCTCGAGCCGCTCCTGCAGCCGGCCGGAGAGTTCGAGCCACGCGCAGCCGAAGCCTAGCGCAAATGCGAGGATCGGCCAGCGCCGCAGGAGCCGCGCCGCAAGCGCCGCAACGACGACGAGCAAGGCGACGACGAAGGCTTGCGGCAGCGTGGGCAGCGCCAGCAACGCACACGTACCAGCCAGCCACGCAATCGCCGTGCGAACCACGACCATCCCTGCCCTTCTGCTCCAGGCAGGCACAGTGCACGGCGCGCGCCGCCGCCGCGTCGCCGGAAAATACCGCGTTCGTACAGAATCAGGCCGGTGCGAGTCGGCCGTCGCGGAGCGTCAGCACCCGTTG
>JBBIVG010000303.1:0-3958 GCA_037439865.1 Nevskiaceae bacterium | reverse complement strand
GGCCTTCTCCTTCTCCTCGTAGAGCTGCAACTCGGCGCGCTTGCGCTCGCTGATGTCGGCGAACGTGCCTTCGTAGCCCGCGATGCCGCCGTCCGCGTCGCGGACGACGCGTGCGTTCTCGACGACCGTGATGACGGTGCCGTCGCGGCGGCGCAGCTGGCACTCGGCGTTGCGCACGATGCCGTCGCGGTGCAGGCGGGCGATGATCTCCTCGCGCTCGTCGTCGGCAGCGTAGAGGTCGTTGGTGCTGACGATGCCCAGCAGCTGCTCGCTGCTGTCGTAGCCGAGCATGGCGACCAGGGCCGGGTTGGCGGCTTGGAAGCAGCGTTCCACGTTCGACCGGTAGACGCCCTCGATGACGTTCTCGAATAGGCCCCGGTACTGGGACTCGCTCCGCCGCAGCGCTTCCTCCGAGCGCTTGCGCTCGATGGCGATGCCGGCGATCGCGCCCAGGCGGCTCATCAGCTCGAAGTCGCGCTTCAGCGGGCTGCGCGGCTGGCGGAAGTACAGCGCGACTGTGCCGAGCATGCGGCCGTCGGACGCGCGGATCGGCGTGGACCAGCAGGCGCGGAGTCCCGCGGCCAGCGCCGGGGCGCGCACGTGCTCCCAGAGCGCGTCACGCGAGATCTCGGCTACCACGACCTGCCGCTGCAGGAAGATCGCGGCGGCGCACGAGCCGTTGCGGGGACCGACCTCGACGTCGTCGAGTGCCTTGAGGAAGTGATGCGGCAGGCGCTGGCCCGCTGCGTGTCGCAGCGTGTTGGTTGCGGGCTCGAACACGGACACGGTGCAAAGCGCGTCCGGCGTGACGCGCTCGGCCGTCTCCGCGATCGCCTCGAGCGTGTCGGGCAGGGCCACGTTGCTGGTGATGCGCTCGAACACGCGCCGCTCGCCGATCGCGAGGAACTCGCTGCGCTTGCGCTCGGTGATGTCCGTAATGCTGCCGCGGATCAGTCGCCGCTCGCCCGAGGGCAGGCGGACCAGGCGGACTTCGCAGGGGATGTCGTGACCGAGCGCGTCGCGATGGATCCACTCGAAGCACGGGGCTTCGCCGGCGAGCGCACGGTCGATGTTGCCGCGGACCACGCCGAAGGAGGGCGAGCCGTCGGATTGCTCGGGCGGGCTGATGCGCTCCGGGCCGCTCGCGAGCAGCTCGTCGCGCGTCATCTTGAAGAAGCGCACCGCGTTCTCGTTGCACTCGACGAAGCGGCCGAGGTCCACGTCGAACACGACGATCGCCTCGGGCGCGTTCTCGACGAGCGTTCGGTAGCGGGCCTCGCTGTCGCGCAGTGCCGCCTCGGCGAGCTTGCGATCGGTGGTATCGCGCAGGCAGACGATGAAGACTTCGCGGCGGTCGAGCTTGACCTTGCTCACGCCGAGTTCGGCATCGAACAGGGTGCCGTCCACGCGCCGCCCCTTGGTCTCGCGCGGCGCGAGGTCGAACTGCGTATCCTCGATCGTCTCGGAGAGTTCCTCGAGCGCCTCGGTCAGCTGCGCTCGGCGCGCGAGGGACGGGATCAGCAGGTCGAGCCGGCGGCCGCGCACGGCTTCTTCCTGGCAGCCGAACACGCGTTCGCCCGTGCTGTTCAGGGTCTCGATGCAGCCCATCCCGTCCACGGTCACGATCGCGTCCTTCACGTGGTCGAGGATCGCCTGCAGCTGGGTGGCGGCGCTCTCGCGTACCTCGCGGGTAAAGGCGCTCGTCTCGTCGGCGAGCAGGCGCATCGAGCGCACGACGCCGCGGCGCTCGTCGTCCCACTCGGCGTAGGCCGCGCTGATCGACTGCAGGAGCTTGCGCAGGTCGAGCTGCCCGTTCTCCTGGCGCGACTCGTCGAACTGTTGCTTGAGGAGCGGGTGCAGGCTCATGGATCGGCCACCCGCCACGGGTCGGAGGCGCGCAGCCGGACGCAACCGCGCGACCGTCGGCCTTTGTTCTTGTTGTCCGGGACTGGGTTCATCCGTCTCGAGCGCCACCCGCCGCCCCCCGCTGGGGCGGGTCGTTCGGGATACTAGGCCCCGCTGCCGTTCACGGGATGTGACGGGGGTCGCACTCGGGCAGGAGCGACGCCGGTTCGGGGTACAATCCCGAAACCCAGTCCAGATCGTTCTCCATGGCCCCGGATTCGACCGACCACGTTCCCGCCAGCTCCCCCCTCATCGGACGCGACGACCCGGCGCCTTTCGTGGTCCTCCACGAGCACGGTGAGGCGCCGGCGCTCGTCGTCTGCGACCACGCGAGCCGGGCCTTCCCCAAGGGCATGCAGCGGCTCGGCCTGCCGGTCCTGCAGACCTGGGAGCACATCGCCTGGGACATCGGCGCGGGTGAGCTCGCGCGCGGCATCTCGAACGCGCTCGACGCACCGGCGGTGCTGGCCGGGTATTCGCGCCTGATCGTCGATTGCAACCGCCAGCCGGACGACCCCGAGGCGTTCCGCAAGGAGAGCGACGGCTGGGTGATTCCCGGCAACCAGGCGCTCGGCGAATTTGAGCGTCGAGTGCGGCTCGCGTGTTTCTTCGATCCGTATCACGAGGCGATCGCAGCGCTGCTCGGTGGGTTCCGCACCCGCTCGATCGTGCCGCTCGTCGTGTCGGTGCACACGTTCACGCCGCAGATGGGCGGCGAGCAGCGGCCGTGGCACGTCGGCGTGCTGTGGGACAAGGATCCTGAATCGGCCGCGCGGATGCTCGCGGGCCTGCGCGCGATCGACGGCCTCGTCGTCGGCGAGAACCAGCCGTACAGCGGCAAGCACCCGGCCAACTACACCATCGACCACCACGTCGAGCCGGCCGGATTGCCACACGTCTGCATCGAGGTGCGGCAGGACCAGCTCGAGTCGCCCGCGGGCGTCGAGCGCTGGGTGCGCATCCTGTCGCGGCTCATCGGCGAGGTCATGCAGGACCCCGCCCTGCGTCGTCTGCGTGATACGGAGTCGCCATGGCCACGCGTGAACCACCGCTGACGCTCGGCATCGAGGAGGAGTATCTCCTCGTCGATCGCGAGACCCGCGCCGTCGCGAGCGAGCCGCCGGCGCAGCTCTTTGCAGACCTGCACGAGCGGACGGCGGGTCGTGCATTCCCCGAGTTCCTGCGCGCACAGGTCGAGATCGCGACGCCCGTGTGCCGCACGATTGCGGATGCGCGGCTCGAGCTCGGGGCGCTGCGCCGCGCGGTGATCGAGGAGTCGGCCAAGTACGGGCTCGCGCCGATCGCCGCGTCGAGCCATCCGTTCTCGCTGTCGTCGAAGCAGAAGCGGACGGACAAGGAGCGCTACGTCGCGCTGCTCGAGGAGATGCAGGGCGCGGCGCGGCGCATGATGATCTGTGGGCTCCACGTGCACGTGGGGTTCGAGGACGACGAGCTGCGCATCGATCTCCTCAACCAGATGACGTATTTCCTGCCGCACCTGCTCGCGCTGTCGTGCAGTTCGCCGTTCTGGGAGGGGGAGCGGACGGGGCTCATGTCGTTCCGGCTCATGATCTTCAATGGCGTGCCGCGCACCGGGCTGCCGCAGCACTTCTCTAGCTGGGGCGAGTACCGGCGGCACACCGACATCCTCGTCGAGACCGGCATCATCGCGGACACG
This sequence comes from Nevskiaceae bacterium, assembly GCA_037439865.1. Lineage (GTDB taxonomy): Bacteria > Pseudomonadota > Gammaproteobacteria > Steroidobacterales > Steroidobacteraceae > RPQJ01. The sequence goes on along the minus strand of JBBIVG010000303.1, from coordinate 375 downwards.
TCGCGCATCTGGTGGGACCTCAGGCCGAGCCTGCGCTATCCCACGCTCGAGACGCGCGTGATGGACTGCTGCACGACGATGGAGGATGCGCTTCGGCTCGCGGCGCTGAACCAGTGCCTGCTCAGGATGCTGTACCGGCTGCGGCGCGCGAACCAGCGGTGGCGCATGTACTCGCACCTGCTGCTCGGCGAGAACCGCTGGCGCGCGATGCGCTATTCGTTCGACTCCGGGCTGCTCGACCTCGGCCGGCAGCGGATCGTGCCGTTCGCGGAGCTTCTCGAGGAGATGATCGAGCTCGTGCGGGAGGATGCCGAGGCGCTCGGCTGCGTGGCGGAGATCGAGGGACTGCGCGAGATCCTGCAGCGGGGGACGAGC
>JBBIVG010000302.1:0-3970 GCA_037439865.1 Nevskiaceae bacterium | reverse complement strand
ATGCGCTGGCCCCGGCGATCGGGGCGATCTGCGCCGAAGCCTTCGACTTCCCGGCGCCGCTCGTGCCCGTCGACGGCGATCGGCTGGGCGTGCTCGAGCTCTTCCACGGACCCACGGCCGCGTTCAAGGATTTCGGCGCGCGCTTCCTCGCGGCGACGCTCGAGCGCGTCCCGCGCAGCGACCCGCGGCGGCTGACGATCCTGGTGGCCACGTCCGGGGATACCGGCGGCGCGGTAGCGGCTGCGTTCTATGACCGGCCGTGGGCGGACGTCGTCGTGCTGTATCCGAAGGGCCTCGTTTCGGCCCGGCAGGAGAAGCAGCTCGCCTGCTGGGGGCGCAACGTGCGGACCCTGTCGGTCCGGGGCACGTTCGACGATTGCCAGCGCATGGTCAAGGAAGCGTTCGTGGACCCCGCGCTGGGCCGGGACCTGCTGCTCTCCTCCGCGAACAGCATCAACGTCGGGCGCCTGCTCCCGCAGATGGTCTATTACGCCAAGGCGAGCCTGGAGCTCTGGCGCACCGACGGTCGTGCACCCAACTTCATCATTCCGACCGGCAACCTCGGCAACGCGCTCGCCTGCGTCTGGGCGCGCGAAATGGGATTGCCAATCGGCGAGATCGTGCTCGCGAGCAACGCGAACGTGACCGTGCCCGAGTACCTTCGCACCGGTGAGTGGCGCCCACTGCCGAGCGTGGCGACGCTTGCGTCGGCGATGGACGTCGGCAATCCGAGCAACATGGAGCGGCTGCGCTGGCTGTTCCCGGACGTCGGGCAGCTCCGCGGCCGGCTCACCGCGCAATCCGTCAGCGACGACGAGATCCGCGACACGATCCGGCGCGATCACTCGGCGCTGGGACAGACGTGGTGCCCGCACACGGCGACCGCGGCCTGCGTCTATGCGCGGCTCGGTGCGCGAAGGGCGGTTGAGCGGTGGGTGCTCGTGGCAACGGCGCACCCCGCGAAGTTCAACGACATCGTCGAGCCGCTGATCGGCGCCGAGGTGCCGGTGCCTCCGGCCCTGGCCGAATTACTGGCGCTGCCCTCGGTGCAGACCGAGATCGGCCCGACGCTCGGGGAACTGCGTGCCGTGCTGAGGGGGGGCGCGTGACTTATTTCCTGGGCCTGCCGGTCTGGCTCTGGGTGATTTTCGGCCTCGGCGCGCTCGGGGCCGCCGTCTATTACGCGCGCGACCTGCTGCGGCAGCACCGCGCACGCAAGGCGATCGACAACGTCATCTCGTCGGTGGCGTTCGACGAACTGCGCAACGTGCTGCTGCCGACCGGCACCGGCGAGCAGGTGCACGTCAACTACCTGCTGCTGACGCAGCGCGGCCTGCTGGTGATCGATCTCTTCGACGTGCCGGGGATGATCTTCGCCGGCGAGAAGATGGAACAGTGGTCGGTGTTCGGCCCGAAGCGCCATTTCACGTTCACGAACCCGCTGCCGATGCTTTATGACCGCGTGGCTGCAGTGCGCAACCTCGCCGGCGAAGTGCCGGTCGAGGCGCGCGTCGTGTTCTCCATGCGCGGCGAGTTTCCCAAGGGCCGCCCCGAGGTGGTCCTGCGGCTCGATGCCCTGCAGGACGAGTTCCCGGTGGTCGAACGCACTGCGAGCGGCGCGGCGGCTGCTTTCGCCTCGGTCTGGGAGCACGTCAAGGCTGCTGCCCAGCCGAATCCGCTCGCCCGGAAATAGGTGCCTGGCACCTATTTCCGGGCGTGGTCGGCGAGGACGCGCGCGACGCAGCCCGTGACCCGCTTGGCGCACTCGATGTGCAGGAATTCGTTCGGGCCGTGCGCATTCGACTGCGGCCCGAGCACGCCGGTGATCAGGAACTGCGTGCCCGGGAAACGCAGGCCGAGCATGCCCATGAATGGAATGCTGCCGCCCGTGCCCATGTACATGGCATCGCGGCCGAAGAAGCTCCGCGACGCCTCGTGCATCGAACGCTCCAGCCAGGGCGCCACGGCCGGAGCATTCCAGCCGCCCATCGCCGACTCGATTCCCACGGTGACCCTGGCGCCGTACGGCGGATCGCGCTCGAGCGACTGACGCACGACCGCCGTCGCCTTCGCGGTATCCATGGTCGGCGGCAGGCGGAACGAAAGCTTGAGCGTCGTCTGCGGTCGCAGCACGTTCCCAGCGCTGCGGCACGCCGGTAGACCATCCGCGCCGGTGACGCTCAGCGTTGGACGCCACGTGTTATTCAGCAGGAGTTCGTAGGGGTCGTTCGATACCGGCCGCATGCCCGCGGGCATCGGGAACTTCTCGAACACGCTGGTGCCGAGCGCGTCGGCCGCCGCGCGGGCCTGGGCACGCCGGTCCGCCGGGACCGCTACGTTCAGCTCCTCGATGAGGATCGCTCCCGAACTCGAGTCCTCGACGCGGTCGAGGATCTCGCGCAGCACGCGGAAGCTCGACGGAATCACGCCGCTCGCGGTGCCCGAGTGCACGCCTTCGGTGAGCACGTCCACACGCAACGTCGCGATCAGGTTGCCGCGCAGCGAGGTCGTCGCCCAGAGCTGGTCGTAGTTGCCGCACTCGGCGTCGAGGCACACCACCAGCGTCGGCGAGCCGATGCGATCGCCGAGGGCCGCGATGTGGTGCTCGAGGTCCGGACTGCCGCTTTCCTCGCTGGCCTCGATCAGGATGACGCAACGCGCGTGAGGGACGCCCTGGTCGTGCAGGGCGCGGATAGCCGCCATCGATGCGAACAGCGCGTAGCCGTCGTCGGCGCCGCCGCGGCCGTAGAGCTTCCCGTCGCGAAGGACCGGGGTCCACGGATCGAGGCCTGCGGACCAGCCGGTGAACTCTGGCTGCTTGTCGAGGTGGCCGTACATCAGCACGCAGTCGTCGACCCGGCCCGGAACGTCCACCATCAGGACGGGAGTACGGCCGGGAATCCGCAGCACCTCGACCTTTGAGCCAGGCAAGGCGTGGGTTTCGGCCCAGCGGCGCATGAGTTGCACGGCCGCCTCCATGTGCCCGTGCGCCTCCCAGTCCGGGTCGAACGCAGGGGACTTGTTCGGGATGCGCACGTACTCCATGAGCTCGGGCAGGATCGAGGCATCCCAGGCGCGTTCGATCAGTTCGCGGGTCTTGTTCGTGTCCATTTGGCTTTTACCGCAATGAGTTACGTGATTCAGCTGAACCGGTTTCGCTGTCCGGGGACGTCTCCCCCGACGGTTGGAAACCGAAGAATGCCAGTGCATTGCGGGTCGTCGCCTCCGCAATGACCGCGGCCGGCTCACCCCGGCAGGCCGCGACCGTCTCGAGCACGTGCGGCAGGTAGCGCGGCTCGTTGCGGCGGCTCTTCGGCTTCGGCTCGAGGTCCCGTGGCAGCAGGTAAGGCGCGTCGGTCTCGAGCATCAGGCGGTCGAGTGGGACCAGCCGCACCAGGTCGCGGAGATGCCGGCCCCGCCGCTCGTCGCAGATCCAACCGGTGATGCCGATCGAAAGGCCCATGGCGAGGTAGTCGCGCACCTCGCGCTCGTCGCCGGTGAAGCAGTGAGCCACGCCGGCCTTCAGGCGGGGCAGGTATTCGCGCAGGATCGACACGAAGGCGTCATGGGCGTCGCGCTGGTGCAGGAATACCGGCTTGCCGATCTCCTCGGCGAGCTGGAGCTGCTGGCGGAAGACCCGCTCCTGGTCCTCGTGCGGCGAGAAATTGCGGAAGTAGTCGAGGCCGCATTCGCCTGCCGCGCCCACCTCGGGCTCGAGCATGAGGCGGCGCAGTTCCGGGACGTCCCGGTCGTGGAACTCGCGTGCATGATGCGGGTGGATGCCGGCCGTGGCCCGGAAGCGCGCGGGTGCTGCGCGCGCGAGCCCGATGGCGGCCCGCGTGCTCTCGAGCGTGCTGCCGGTGACGACCATGTGTTCGACGCCGACAGCCACGGCGGCGGCCACGACCTGGTCGCGGTCGTGATCGAAGCTGTCATGGGCGAGGTTCAGGCCGATGTCGACGAGTGGCAG
>JBBIVG010000301.1:0-3989 GCA_037439865.1 Nevskiaceae bacterium | reverse complement strand
TAGCCTCGCTGCTCGCCACCGATCGGCGCGTGGTGACTCCGGGCATTCCCGGCCTCGGCGAGTCCCACCCGCTGCTCAGTCCGAGCCTCGGCGCGTACGTCATCCTGCTGGGCGAAATGCTGGAGCAACTGGGGCACTCGGCAGTCGACGTGGTCGCCGAGGGACTCAGCACGCCGTTCGCCATCGCGCTCGCCGCCCACCGCCCGGCGCAGGTCCGCCGCCTCGTGCTCGACGCAGTGCCGTGGGTGCGCACCCGTGAGCGCGGAGCATTGCTGCGCCACTATTGCCCTCCCATCGCGCCGGATCGGCACGGCGCGTACCTGCACCAGACCTGGCACCAGTTGCGGAGTGCGGAGGTGAGCTGGCCGTGGTTCGATCGGTCCGCCGCCGCCGTGCGCAAGCGCGACCCCGACCTCGATCCGGCTCGACTGCAGTCGGCGCTGGTGGACGTGGTGAAGCAGTTGCCCAGCTACGGCGACGCGGCGCGGGCCGCGCTCGCAGCGGCCGTGCGCGAACTGGCCCCGGCGGTGAAGCAGCCCGTGCTCCTGTTGCACGACGAGATCGACGTTCGCTATCACGGCACGCGAAGACTGATCAAGCGCCTGCCGGATGGGCGAATCGCCCCACGCCCGGCGTCGATCCGCGAACGAGCCGAGTTGCTGCGGGGGTTCCTGGCCTGAGCCGTTTCAACCGGACGCCGCCGCGACCCGAACGAGCGACTTGCCGAAATTCTCGCCGCGCATGAGACGGCGGAAGGCTGCCGGCGCGTTCTCGAGGCCTTCGGTCACGTCCTCGCGGTAGCGGAAGCGCCCTTCCGTGATCCACCGCCCCACGACCCGCTGCATCTCCGGCAGGCGCTGCAGGTGGTCGTAGACCACGAGCCCACGGACGGTGGCTCGAGCCGCGACGACGGGCCCGAGGAACGGACCGGGCGGCGGCGAGTCCATGCTGTAGGCGCCGATCATCCCGCAGAGCACGACGCGCGCATGGATGGCGAGATTGCCCAGGGCCGCAGCGAGCACGTCGCCGCCGACGTTGTCGAAGTAGACGTCGATGCCGGCCGGGCAGGCCTGCTTGAGGAGCTCGCGCAGATCGCCGGAGCGGTAGTTGACGCAGACCTCGAAACCGAGTTCCTCGACTGCATAGCGGCATTTCTCTGCAGTGCCCGCGATTCCTACGGCCCGCGCGCCCACCAGTCGCGCCACCTGGCCCACGGTGCTCCCCACCGGTCCCGTCGCCGCCGAAACGACGACTGTTTCACCGGGCTTCGGTTCCGCGAGATAGACGAGCCCGGCATATCCGGTCAGCCCGGGCATTCCCAGCACGCCCAGGGCCGTGGAAAGCGGTGCGAGCTTCGGGTCCACCTTGCGGACGCCCTGCCCGTCCGACAGCGCAAATTCCTGCCAGCCGTTCTTCACGACGACAAAGTCGCCCGCGGAGAATGCCGGGTGCAGCGATTCGACGACCTCGGCAACCGTCTCGCCGTGCATCGCGTCCCCCGGACGCAACGGCACCCCGTAAAGCGGGTGCCCTTTCATCACGTTGCGCAGGTACGGGTCGAGGGACAGCCACAGCGTCCTCGACAGGAACTGGCCCGCAGCGGGCCGCGCGACCTCGACCGCATCCCGGGAAAAATCCTCGGGCACGGGCAGGCCGCGCGGGACGCGCGCGAACGTGATGCGACGGTTGAGCAACTAGATCTGGCCCAGGACGTGCTCTGCGCTCGACACCTTGAACTCGCCCGGGCCCTCGACGAACAGGCCCTTCACGACACCGTTGTCTGCGACGATCGCGAAGCGCTTGCCGCGGATGCCCATGCCGAAGCCGGTGGCATCCATCTCGAGGCCGAGTGCCTTCGAGTACTCCGCGTTGCCGTCCGCGAGCATCAGCACCTTGTCCTCGACCGCCGACGCCTTCGCCCAGGCCTTCATCACGAACACGTCGTTCACCGCCATGCAGGCGACGGTGTCGACGCCCTTGGCCTTGAAGTCGGCCGCGTGCTGGATGAAGCCCGGCAGGTGCCGCGCGTCGCAGGTCGGCGTGAACGCGCCCGGTACCGAGAAGAGCACGACCTTCTTACCGGCAAACAGCTGGTCGGTCGTGAGCTTTTGCGGGCCTTCCGGACCGGGGGTGGTGAATACGCCGGACGGCAGCTTGTCGCCTACCTTGATCGTCATGTTCTTCGCCTCCAGGAAACGAGCAAACCAAAACGGAATGGTACCAGTCGTTGGCTGGGCATTGGGTCATCCTTCGGCGGGACGCCGCAAGTACATCCCTGTAGGCTCCGCGCGCGACATCGTGTCGCGCGACGGCCCGCCGAAGGATGACCCAACGCCGAGCCAATTGAGGCCCGCCGTTTGGTGCTTTTGCGCCGGGCCGTGTGCGGGACGGACCCCGCAGACGGAGGCTACAGGGATGTACTTGCGCCGTCCCGGCGGAAAGGCACCGAACGTCGGGCTGACACGCGCCGCCTAGTGGATCCGTCGAAACGCGCGGTTCAGTACGGCCGACTGAGGTACCGCCCGATCGGCGGCCCGACGATCTTGCCCTTGTCGTAGATCAGGTTCCCGCGCAGGTACGTGCTCACGACCTTGCCGGTGAGTTCCTGGCCCTCGAACGGCGTGTAACCCTGCGACGACTCGGCGTCCGCCGCGCGTACCACGAACGTCGTGTCGGGATCGAACAGCACGAGGTCCGCGTCGAGCCCGGGCGCGATGTCGCCCTTGCGCTTCAGCCCGAAGCGCTGCGCGGCATTCCACGAGGTGAGCTCCGCGATGCGATTCCAGGACAGGCCGCGCTTGCGGCCCTCGCTCGCGATGCCGGACAGCAGGTACTCCGTCCCGCCGAAACCGGACTTGCCGAGGAATACCTCGCCCGGCTGCTTCGCGTCGACCTTCATCTCGTGCCGGCAGCACGCATGGTCGCTGCAGACCCAGTCGATCTTGCCGTCGAGCACGGCGTCCCAGAGGAACTCGACGTCTGCGCGCGAGCGGATTGGCGGGTTCACCTTGGCCAGGACGCCGGTCGGCGCATCGTAGTCGAGCACGAGGTGCCCGACGGTGACCTCGCGGCGGAAGTTCACGTGCGGAAACGCCTTCGCCATCTTCAACGCCGCCTCGACCGCCTTGCGCGACGTCAGGTGCAGCAGGTTGATGTTGACGCAGTTGGTCTCGTTCGCGAGGTAGGAAGCGACGCAGATCGCGAGGCCTTCCGAGTGCGGCGGGCGCGCGGCGCTGTACGCCTTCAGGCCCGAGAGCTTTCCCTCGCGCTGCACGAGCTTGGTGTACGCCGCCATGATCTCGGCCGTCTCGCAGTGCAGGCTCAGGCTGATGTTGTCGCGACGGTCCTTGAACTGCTCCATCGCGCGCTGCAGGCCGCGCATGATGAACTCGAAGTGCGCGACGTCGTACTTCTCCTCCTCTTCGATCATCAGGAACTCGTGCTGGTGGCTCGACGCGCCGTGCAGCCCGTAGCCGCCGTAGAACATGTAGATCTTGAACGACGTGACGCCGTGCTTCTCGATGAGCATCGGAATCTCGTCGATGTGAGTGCGGTCCATCGGCGCGAGGTGATAGCCGTAGTCCACGTGGAAGCGCCCCTTGGAGATCTTCAGCACCTCGGGATAGAACTTCTTGTACGGGCCGCCCTTGTTCAGGTAGTACTGGCCGGTGCGGAAGTAGTTCAGGCTGGAGGTGACGCCGCCCATCGCGGCGGCCTTGCTCTCGCTCACCGCGTCTTCTTCCAGCGGCGAATAGATGCCGCTGTGCATGTGGCAGTCGACCACGCCCGGAAAGGCGAGACGGCCCTTGCCGTCGTGCACGGTCTTGGCCAGCGCCACGTCGATGCCCGGCGCCACCTTGGCGAACTTGCCGTCACGGATGGCGATGTCGGATTCGTGGACCGCGTTGCCTTGCGGCCGGACGACACGGACGTTCTTGATCAACAGGTCATAGGGTTTGCTACTCATGGCGTGGTCCTTTGTGAAAATC
>JBBIVG010000300.1:3760-3997 GCA_037439865.1 Nevskiaceae bacterium | reverse complement strand
CGGGTGGGTGACGAGGACCGCCGCTCCGCAGCTCTTGCAGAACTGGCGGTGGCTGTTCTCGGTCCGCTTGAAGACCGCCAGGTTGTCCGCGCCCTTGACCACCTTGACGCTCGGCATCGGCCACAAAGCGGCGGCGTGGATCGGCGCGCTCAGCCAGCGCCGGCAGGACTCGCAGTGGCAGAACGCCTGGACCGCGGGATCGCCCGTGATCTCGAGCTGCACTGCGCCGCAAAGACA
>JBBIVG010000300.1:0-3750 GCA_037439865.1 Nevskiaceae bacterium | reverse complement strand
GGCCTTATAGGTCTGGTTCGACATTGTGGATTCTCCCCGCTGTGAAGGTCGGCATTCTCGCGCCGCCCTCCGGAATGTCAAACCTGTCTCCCCGTAGGTGCACTGGCGCGTAGTTCCACGGATTGTCCGAGGCCCGTACCTGAGGGAGTCTCCGCCGCACTTGGGCGCGCGGAGCCCGTCATGTGCGATGCAGGGGAAGGCCGATGAGCAGGTTGGACAGGTCACGGTTGGCGTTGATTTCCGGGCTTGCAGCGGTCGCGATGGCCTGCGCGGCGCGCGGGGCCGTAACCCCGGACGAAGCCAAGGCACTCGGCACCGCGTTGACCGGGTTCGGCGCGGAGAAGGGCGCGAGTGCCGACGGACGGATCCCGGCGTACGCCGGCGGTCTCGACAAGGAGCCGGCCGGCTACAGGCACGGCGACGGCATGCGGATCGATCCGTTTGCCGATGAGAAGCCCATCAGCGTGATCACGGCGGCGAATTCCGGCGAGGCGGCCTCGCAATTGACCGCTGGCACCCTGGAATTGTTCCGGCGTTCGCCCGAGTTCCGCATCGACGTGTACCCCACGCATCGCACCATGGGATTCCCGCATTGGTACGTGGAGAACTCGCGGCGCAATGCGGTCAAGACGACGCTTTCCGACGGGGGCGCAGGCGTCCGCGACGCGTTGCCGGGAGTGCCATTCCCGATTCCGAAAGACGGACGCGAGGTGATGTGGAACCACCGACTGCACTACATGGGCCGGGCCTCTTCGTTCAAGTACGACAGCTGGCTCGTGGACGCCTCCGGCAAGGCGACGCAGACGTCGTCGGCGCAATCCACGTGGGAGTTCCCGTACTTCGATTCGCGGCGAGAAACGCCGCTCGAGGCGAGCGAGGCGATGTTCAAGTGGAAGGTCGAATACACCGGTCCCCAGCGACGCGCCGGCGAGGCAATGATCATCATCGACGCGGTCGACCCGCTCGTGCAGGCGCGACGCGCCTGGTACTACTTCCCGGGACAGCGGCGCGTGAAGCAGATCGAGGTGCCGGACGACGCCCCGCACAGCAGCAGCAGCGGCACGTACATGAACGACGACGCGTTCGTTTACACGGGCGTCCTCGAGCGATTCGACGTGAAGCTCCTCGGCAAGCGCGAGATCCTCGTCCCATACAATTCGTACCGGCTTACATACCACGACAAGGCGGAAGACCTGCTGCTGGCGAAGAACATGAACCCGGACTACGTGCGCTGGGAGCTGCACCGGGTGTGGGTCGTCGAGGCGACGCTCAAGCCCGACCAGCATCACGTGTACAGTCGGCGCGTGTTCTATGTCGACGAAGACAGCTGGGCCGCGCTGGCCGCTGACGAGTACGACCTCGACGGTAACCTGCGGCGCGCGATGTTCGCGTTCCCGTCTTTCAGCTACGACGCGGACGTACCGTTCACGGTCAATCACGTCGGCTACGACTTCGGCACGGGCTCGTACTACTTCAGCATGTTCCCGGGGGCGCACACGGGCGTTCACTATGTCGACCCGCTGCCGGAGTCGCAGTGGTCGCCGGACTCGCTCGCAGGGTCGGGCGTGCGCTGAGCACCGGCCGACGGTCGCTGGGCGACCGGGCGGTCGTCAGAAGTCGTGGACGAGGATCTCCCGCGTCCGGCGGCAGACCTCGCGTCCGTAGTCCGTCCACAGGCCCTGGCCCCAGTAGCGGTAGCAGCTGGTCTGCGATGCCATGAGGTGCAATAGCGCGTTCCGGTAGCGGCGCTCGCCGGTCGGTACGCCGCGGCGCGTGGCGTTCTCGTCGAAGAGGGCGCTCGTCTCTTCCATTGGCCCGAGCACGTGCTCGTAGCCGCGGATCCAGCTCCGGTCGGACGTCCAGCTGCCGCCTTCCATGTGGAATCGTGCGTCCTCTCGTTGCAGCTCGCCGATGACCTGCTCGAGTCGTGCCACGCCGTCACCCGGCTGCATGCGCGACCAGATTCGGCCGTGGTACAGCGGCTGCAGCTCCGGGAGATCCTGGTCGCGGATCCCGAGCGCTTCCAGGTGCTCGAGGTACTCCGTCACGTTGAGGAGCGCCACGTCTCCGTGCGAGGCCTGGCGCACGACCTCGAAGTACTTGGCCGGAAACTCGTTCATCATGACGCCGCCGTTCTCGCCGTCGGCGATCTGCGTGACGAGCGGCGGCACGGATCGGCCGGCGAGGTCCATCCGGTCGAGGCTCCGTGCTTCGTACCAGGGCTGCATCTGGCCGACGAGCTTGGTGTCGGATCCCTGCGTCTTCACGATGGCCACGATGCTCGCGGAATCGCCGGCCGCATTGCGGCAGACGAGGCGGTGAGGCAGGTGGGGACGGCGGGGCGGCGCACCGTTGGCACGCTCCTCGACCGTGTGCTCCTGCACGAGGACCCAGCGATAGCCGCAATCGAGCAGCGTGCGCACGAACTCGTACGCCACCTCCGGATGATTGGGGAGCGCCATTTCCGACGGTGAGAAGCCCCGGACGCGCGTCATCGCCTCGACACCGAACAGCGCGGCGAAATGGTGCTGCCAAGCGCGAACGTGCAGACGGTAGTCCTGGACAGGCGTCGACGGCGCCACTGCGTGGCCCCAGGGCGCGCCGAGCCATTCGACCGCGCGACGGAACTCTGGCGTGCACGTGATGCGCCTCAGGGCCTCGATGACTTCGTCGGCCCCCATGACGCGCAGGCCATGGAGGAGCGTGCCGGAGTACTCGAGCATGATGCGCGGCTCGTATCCCTCCGCCAGCAACTGCGGAACGAAGTCGCCCATGCGCTCGTAGCAGCGGCGGAACACCGGCGCGTTGTGGTTGTCGCCGACGCCTGCGTGCTCCGCCATGTACTGCAGGTTGCTGATGAGCGCGGCCGTCCGCAGGTCGTCACCGCCGGCCGGGATCAGCGGCTGGTGCATGTGGAGCGCGACGGCGCAGGCACTGCGGATGCGATCGAAGGGGACCCGGCTCTGCTCGAGAAAAACCGGCCGGTCACGCGCCTCATCGATGGCGCGTGCGAGGACTGCTTCCTGTCCACTCAGGTTCGGCAGCCCGTCCACGTATTCGGGCAGGTCCGGCATCGCAGGCTACCTGTGGCGGATGAACTCGTACACGTCGAGGTAATGACGCCCCGGTCGGTTCCACGAGTAATCGTAGGCCATGCCCTGCGCCACGAGTTCGCGGAACAGCCCCCGCTCATCGCGCCACAGCCCGATCGCCCGGCTCAATGCGGATTCGATACCCGCGTGGTCCGCATGATCGAACACGAACCCGTTGCGCAAGTGCCTCGGGAGACCCGAGTGATCCCAGTCGAACACGGTATCCCTGAGGCCGCCGACGGCCCGCACCACGGGAACCGTGCCATAGCGCAAGGCGATCATCTGCGTGAGACCGCAGGGCTCGTAGAGGCTCGGCATCACGAGCAGGTCCGAACCCGCGTAGATCAGGTGCGCGAGCTCCTCGTCGTAGCCGATCTCCAGGTGACAGTCCGGGTTGTCGTTCAGGCGCTGCCTGAGGTGCCAGAAGTCCTCGTTGATGCCGTGTTCCGACCCGGAGCCCAGCAGTACGAACTGCGCGCCGTGCTGCAGTGAGTAGGAGATCGAGTGGCGTATCAGGTGCAGCCCTTTCTGCGTGTCGAGCCGCCCGACGTAGGTCACGATCGGCCGCGACCCGTCGCGCAGCATCACCCGGCGGCGCAGTGCGTCGGTGTTCGCGGTCTTCCGCTCGAGCGTCGATGCCGCGTAGTGGTGTGGGATG
>JBBIVG010000299.1:0-4018 GCA_037439865.1 Nevskiaceae bacterium | reverse complement strand
GGAGTAGAACGGACTTCGAAACAGCGGCGGAATGGCGGTATAGTAGCAGGTTGCCCCTTCTCCCGGATGCGCCGGACGGCCTAACCCGATGGCCGACGCGTCGCCGGGGAGCGGGCGGGTTTCGGAGTCGACGAATCACGCATGGACTACATCCGCATCCGCGGTGCGCGCACGCACAACCTCAAGAACGTCAACCTCGATCTGCCGCGGCACCGGCTGATCGTCCTGACCGGCCTGTCGGGCTCCGGCAAGAGCTCGCTGGCGTTCGACACGCTCTACGCCGAAGGGCAGCGCCGCTACGTCGAGTCGCTGTCGGCGTACGCGCGGCAGTTCCTGCAGCTGATGGAGAAACCGGACGTCGACCTGATCGAAGGCCTGTCGCCGGCGATCTCGATCGAGCAGAAGGCGACCTCGCACAACCCGCGCTCGACCGTCGGCACCGTCACGTAGATCTACGACTACCTGCGCGTGCTCTTCGCCCGGGCCGGCGTGCCGCGCTGCCCGGAGCACGGCCAGGAACTCGCCGCGCAGACCGTGAGCCAGATGGTGGACCAGGTGCTGGCGTTGCCGGCGGGCACGGCGGTGCTGCTGCTCGCGCCGGTGGTGCAGGACCGCAAGGGCGAGCATGCCGACGCCCTCGAGCACCTGCGCGCGCAGGGGTTCGTGCGCGCATTCGTGGACGGACGGCTCGTCGAGCTCGATTCGGTGCCCGCGCTGGACCCGCGGCGACGCCACACCATCGACGCCGTCGTGGACCGATTGCGGGTGCGGCCCGACGCCGGGCAGCGGCTCGCAGAGTCGTTCGAGACTGCCCTCGCGCTGTCGCAGGGCGTCGCGCGACTGGCGTTCCAGGACGAGACGGCGCGCGAGCCACTCGTGTTCTCGAACCGCTATGCCTGCACGACCTGCGGCTACAGCCTCGCCGAGCTCGAGCCGCGCATGTTCTCGTTCAACAACCCGAGCGGCGCGTGCGGCACGTGCGGCGGCCTCGGCGTGCAGGAGTTCTTCGACCCTGCGCGCGTCGTGGTGAACCCGTCGCTGTCGCTAGCCGGCGGCGCGGTGCGCGGCTGGGACCGCCGCAACGCGTATTACTTCCAGCTCATCCAGTCGCTCGCGCGGCATTACCGCTTCGACATCGAGGCGTCGTGGAACGACCTGCCCGAGGCCGTGCGCCACGTCCTGCTCTGGGGAAGCGGCGAGGAGCGCGTCGAGTTCCGTTACTTCGACGCGCGCGGCGGCAGCGCGAAACGCAGCCATCCCTGGGAGGGCATCCTGCCGAACCTCGAGCGGCGCTACCGCGAGACCGAGTCGCCGACGGTGCGCGAGGAACTTGCCAAGTACCGCGGTACGCGCGCGTGCGTGGACTGCGGCGGGAGCCGGCTCAGCCTCGCGGCGCGCAACGTGTTCGTCGCCGGGCGCACGCTGCCCGAGCTGGCCGCGCTGCCGATCGCGAACTCGCGCCGCTTCTTCGCCGAGCTCGATCTCGGCGGGTGGCGCGGCGAGATCGCGAACCGGCTGGTGCGCGAGGTGTCCGACCGGCTCACCTTCCTGAGCGACGTCGGGCTCGACTACCTCTCGCTCGACCGCAGCGCCGAGACGCTCTCGGGCGGCGAGGCGCAGCGGATCCGGCTCGCGAGCCAGATCGGCTCCGGGCTCGTGGGCGTCATGTACATCCTCGACGAGCCGTCGATCGGCCTCCACCAGCGCGACAACCAGCGGCTGCTCGACACGCTCACGCGCCTGCGCGACCTCGGCAACAGCGTGCTCGTCGTCGAGCACGACGAGGATGCGATCCGGCAGGCGGATCACGTCGTCGACCTCGGCCCGGGCGCGGGGGTGCACGGCGGGCGCGTCGTCGCGCAGGGCACGCCCGCGGAGGTCGAGGCGTCGCCCGATTCCCTCACCGGGCAGTACCTCAGCGGTCGCCGCAGAATCGCGGTGCCGCGCATCCGCACCCCGGCGCAGCCGGGCCGCGCGATCCGCATCGTGGGCGCGAGCGGCAACAACCTGCACGACGTCTCGGTCGAGGTTCCGCTCGGGCTCCTCACCTGCGTCACCGGCGTCTCGGGATCGGGCAAGTCCACGCTGGTCGTCGACACGCTCTACCGGCACGTCGCCGCGTCCCTCCAGGACTCGAACGAAGGCGGCGCGCCCTGCCGCGCGATCGAGGGGCTCGAGCAGGTCGACCGCGTTATCGACATCGACCAGAGCCCGATCGGCCGCACGCCACGCTCGAACCCGGCGACCTACACCGGGCTCTTCGGCCCGATCCGCGAATTGTTCGCCGAGGTTCCCGAGGCCCGTGCGCGTGGCTACGACCCGGGACGATTCAGCTTCAACGTGCGCGGTGGCCGCTGCGAGGCCTGCGAGGGCGACGGCGTCATCAAGGTCGAGATGCACTTCCTGCCCGACGCCTACGTCACCTGCGACGCGTGCCGCGGCATGCGCTACAACCGCGAGACGCTCGAGATCCGCTACAAGGGACGCAACATCCACGAGGTCCTCGAGATGACGGTCGAGGACGCGGCCACGTTCTTCCGCAACGTACCCGCGCTGCAGTCGCGGCTGCAGATGCTGCTCGAGACCGGGCTGTCCTACGTGCGGCTGGGCCAGAACGCGACGACGCTCTCGGGCGGCGAGGCGCAGCGCGTGAAGCTCGCGCGGGAGCTCGCGAAGCGGGCGACGGGACGCACCCTCTACATCCTCGACGAACCGACCACGGGACTGCACTTCCACGACATAGAGCAGCTGCTCGCCGTGCTGCTCAGGCTGCGCGACGAGGGCAACACGATCGTCGTCATCGAGCACAACCTCGACGTCATCAAGACTGCGGACTGGGTCATCGACCTCGGGCCGGAGGGCGGGGACGGTGGTGGCCAGCTCGTGGCGGCCGGCACGCCCGAGGACGTCGCGCGCGCGCCGGGATCCCACACCGGTGAGTACCTGAAGCGGGTGCTCGCGGCGGCGGGCCGCTCGCCCGGGCCAGCCAAGCGACGTTCGGCCTAGGATCGGGGGCGAATCACGCCGACGCAGTCGTCGGCCGCGCCAGTGTCCGGAACCGGTGGAAGACCTCGCCCGCCGAGCGCGTCTCCGTGTAACGGCCGCCCGTCTGCCGGGCGATCACCCGGCGCCAGAAGCCGAGCGCAGGACGGTTGTACTCGTCCTCCACCACTTCCCACTCGCCGGTGAACCGGCTGAAGAGCAGTATCGCGGCGCCGGCACCGACGCCACGACGCCGCGCGGGCCCGACGATGAAGAATTCCGCCATGCGGTAATCCGCACGCGGGCGCGGAAACGCAGCCGGACGCGACACCAGCGCGAAACCGACGCGGAGTCCGTCGTAGAGGATGACGAAGGGATGGGCCGTGGAATCATTGAACCAGCCAGCGAGGAACTCGCCCTCGCGGACGGCCCACTCGCCGAGCGCCGGAAAGATGCCGGACTTGCTGGCGGAAAGTTCGGACAGATAGTCCCAGTAGACCGCTCGAATCCACTCGCGGTCGCTTTCGGAGTCGCGCGCGTCTCGTAACGTGACGGGCACTGCGCTCGAACCAGCCTCCGTCTGGAGGTTGCCGGGCCGGGCGCCCGGGGCCGGTTTCTACCTGGAAGGTCGGGCGGGCCCCGGCCGGGACCCGCCCTTCCTGATCAGCTTGCGCTGAGCGACCGATTACTTCTTGGTCGCGTCCTGGGCGGCCTGGCCGGCGTCCTGGGTAGCCGCGCCGGCGTCGGCAGCAGCCTGGCCAGCAGCAGCAGCGGCATCGCCAGCGGCAGCAGCGGCGTCAGCATCGGCCGGGGCAGCAGCCTGGCCAGCGGCGGCAGCGGCGTCAGCCCGCGCACCCGCTGCCCCGCCCCGCGCTCGATGTCCGAGGCGATGAGGAGCCGGTGGGGCGCGGCGGCCATGAGGTCGCGCGTGAGCGCCTGCGTCGCGGCGCGCTCGCCGCCGAAGAGCACGAACCCTCCGACGCCCGCGTCGAGCGCGCGCTCGATGTCCGGCTGGGCGGGGGCGTAGCCGCGGTCG
>JBBIVG010000298.1:0-4046 GCA_037439865.1 Nevskiaceae bacterium | reverse complement strand
ACGGCGAACTGGAACACGCCATTCACCGCGGAGAAGACGGCTCTGGTCAATACGGTGACCGGCCTGCAGGTCGGCACCGGCGGTACGGCGAAGTATCGGCTCGGCCTGATGTTGTTCACGGAGACCGGCAATCCGAACAACAACGTGGATGGCGGTTACATGCGTGCTGCGATCCGCAACCTCGACAGCAACTACAAGACCAAGATGTCGGCGCTGGTCACCAGTCTCGACGTGCTCGGCGACAAGTCGAACGGCGGCAAGGCCGGCAAGACGATGTCCGAGACCTACCAGTATTTCTCGGGCCTGGCGCCGTATTCCGGCAACAACAAGGTCAAGACCGACTACACGGGCAACGTGACGGGCACCGCGCAGTCGAAAGCCATCTATGCGCTGGCCGGAAACGCCATCAGCGCGTTTGCGGGTTCGCCGTACGTGAGCCCGGTCGTCTCCGGCAGCTGCGCCGGCAACTACATCATCTACATCAGCAACGGACCGGTGCAGGACAACGCTTCGGACACCAGTACGGCGACGACGCAGCTGCAGACGGCGGCCACCGCCGCCGGAATCACGGGCGCTACGACTGCGATCCCGATCTCGCCCTCCGGGTCGCAGGACAACGTTGCCGACGAGTGGGCCCGCTTCATGAAGAAGAGCCCGCGCGGCATCACCACATACACGGTGGACGTCAATCCGGGTACGAACGGGCAGGGTCCGGGCTGGACCGCGCTGCTGAAGAGCATGGCGAGCGTGAGCGGCGGCAAGTACTTCGCCGTCACCACCGCGAGCGGCAGTGGGGCGCTCGAGTCCGCGCTCGGCAGGATCTTCTCCGAGATCCAGGCCGTGAACAGCGTGTTCGCCTCGGTCTCGCTGCCCGTCAGCGTCAACACCGAGGGCACCTACCTCAACCAGGTGTACATCGGCATGTTCCGCCCGGACGCCGACGGATTCCCGCGCTGGGCGGGTAACCTGAAGCAGTACAAGCTCGGCCAGGTCGGCAACGATCTGCGCACGCTCGATGCGGACGGCAACCAGGCGATCAACAGCTCGACGGGCTTCATCACGGAATGCGCGCGCAGCTTCTGGACGCCCACTGCCGCGGACTCCTACTGGGCGTTCCGGCCGCAGGGCGGATGCACGATGGGCGGCGTCAACTACGACAACTCGAACTACCCGGACGGCAAGATCGTGGAGAAGGGTGCCCAGGCCTATGTCCTGCGCGGTTCGACCACACGGACGATGCGCACGTGCTCGAGCACGTTCTCGTCCTGCTCGTCGGCCGGTGCGCTCACCGACTTCAACAACTCGATCACGAACCTCCAGGCACTGCTCGGTGCAGCGAACACCACCGAGCGGGACGCACTCGTCAACTGGTTCAAGGGCCTCGACGTCGACGACGAGAACATCAATGCGACGACGACCACGGAGATGCGGCCGTCCGCGCATGGTGACGTCGTGCACTCCCGGCCGATCGCCATCAACTTCGGCACCGACGCCTCGCCCAAGGTGGTCGTCTTCTACGGTGGCAACGAGGGCGTGCTACGTGCCGTCAACGGCAACCGCAGCACGAACATCGGTACCGTCACCCCGGGCAAGGAACTCTGGGCCTTTGTCCCGCCGGAGTTCTACGGGCAGATCAAGCGTCTGAGGGACAACAGCACGCAGATCAACTTCCAGGGTAATCCGACGACGACGCCCACGCCGTTGCCGAAGCCATACGGCATGGACGGGGCGATCACCTCCTACAACAACACCTCGCTGTTCGTCGGCATGCGGCGCGGTGGCCGGGCCCTGTATGCCTTCAACGTCACGGATATCGCGGCGGCGACGCCGGTCGCGCCGCGGCTGCTGTGGAAACGCGGATGCCCGAGCGCGAGCATGGCGGACGATACCGGTTGTTCGACGGGATTCAGCGGAATCGGGCAGACCTGGTCGGCGGCCAAGGTCATGAAGGTGGCGGGTTACACCGCGAGCGGGAGCCCGGCGCCGCTCCTCATCATGGGCGGTGGTTACGATCCCTGCGAGGACGTCGACCCGCCGAGTGACACCTGCAAGTCGAACTCCAAGGGGCGTCACGTCTACCTGATCGATGCGACGAACGGCACCCTTGTCAGCGATTTCCCGACCGATCGCAGCGTCATCGGCGACGTGTTCGTGATCACCGATCCCAATACGGGGCTGGCGAAGTATGCGTACGTCGCGGACCTCGGCGGCAACATCTACCGCATCTCCGGTAGCGCCAACACGCCTACCACCGGCGCGTTCGCGGCTTTCGGCAGCACGCCGCCGGCCGGTTGGAACATCACCAAGGTCGCGTCGTTGGGCTGTAACACGACCACCTGCGGCTCCGGCGTCGCGAACCGCAAGTTCATGTTCATGCCGGACATCGTCGAGAAGGACGGCGTGTATTATCTGCTGGTCGGTTCGGGCGACCGCGAGAAGCCGCTCGATGCATGGCCGTCGGCTTACGGAGTGGACAATTACTTCTTCATGGTGAAGGACAACCCGTCGGACGGCTCCTGGCTGACGAGCGAGAACACACACTGCAGCGCCGATGTGATCTGTCTGGCCTCGCTCGTCGAAGTCCCGGCGGATTCGAACCCTTCGGCGGACGATCTTGCCGAGGCGAAGGGCTGGTACCTGCCGCTGAACGACCACGAGCAGGTCGTGACGTCGGCGATCACGGTGTACGGCACGACGACGTTCAGCACGCACACGCCGGCCGTGCCGGAGGCCGGACAGTGCGTTTCCAACCTGGGCACCGCTCGGGTCTACAACGTGCGCTTCTCGAACGCGGCGGCGAAGGGCAACAACAGCCGGGGCGAAATCGTATCGGGCGGGGGCCTGCCGCCTTCGCCGGTGGCCGGCATGGTGACGCTGGACGACGGCCGGACCGTGCCGTTCATCATCGGTGCCGATCCGGATTCGCCGCTCGAGAGCGCGTTGCCTGAAAGCCCGTCGACCGGTACCCAGCCCCGCAGCCTGACCTACTGGTACATCGAGAAATGAAGATCGGCAGTCTCGGGATCCGGCATGGGCGTCTCGCCGGGGCGGAATTCGCCCTCGCGAGGCGCATGACCGGCGTCACGCTGGTCGAGCTGATGTTCGCGATCCTGATCCTGGCGATCCTCACGACGATCGCCGTGCCGTCCTTCCGTGAGGCGTCGTTGAGCAGCAGGCTCAACGCCATTTCGAGCAGCCTGCACGCGGCCGTGCAGATCGCGCGCAGCGAGGCCATCAAGGCGAACGCCCCGACGACGCTCTGCACGTCGGCGGATGGGGCGACCTGCGCCGGCTCTGGTGACTGGGAGCAGGGATGGATCGTGCTGGACGCCGATTCGCGCGTGATCCAGAGCCAGCCGGCACTGCCCGCCGGCTTCAAGGTCGTCGAGTCCGGGGGCGTGCTCAGCCTGACGTTCCAGCCGATCGGTATCGCCTCGTCGGACGCGACTTTCACGGTGTGTCGCGAGGAACCTGTCGGCAGCCAGGAACGGGTCCTGCGCGTCGTCGGTACTGGAGTTGGCTACGTCAGCCAGACGACGAACGGGGCCTGTCCGCCGACCTGATCCGGCGTCTCCCGGGCGCCAGCTACCCGCGCAGCTTCGCCTCGAGGTGCTTCGCTAGCTGCGACACCGTTGGAAAGTCGAAGAGTTCCGTCAGGTCCACGGCGCCCGGGAAGAGTTCGTCGATCTTCTCGTGGATCTGGATCAGCGTGAGGGAACTCGCGCCCACCTCGAACAGGTTGTCGTCCACGTCGATGTTCTTGCCGGGCAGGGCGTCGTCCACGATCGCCTTCAGCTGCCTCTCGACGCCGCCGCCTGCGGCGCGGCCGTGCGCGTGCGCGCTGGCCCAGGCCGCATCGAACTCCGCCAGCTCGCCGGCGAATTCGCCGTTCGCATACGAATTCGCGAGCGCGCTCCGCTGCAGCTTGCCGCTGGTCGTCTTCGGGATGCGCTTGACCGGCACGACGGCCTCGACGGCGAGGCCGGCGTGCGAGGCGATGCGGCGCGCGACCTGGCGGGCGATGGGCAGGAATTCCGCGACGCTGC
>JBBIVG010000297.1:0-4057 GCA_037439865.1 Nevskiaceae bacterium | reverse complement strand
GGCCTACCAGATCAACCGGACCATCGCGGGTAGCTCGACGTCGGGCATCGACGTAGCGCTCGACTGGACGTTCGATGCCGGCCCCGGCCAGGCGAGCGTCAGCTGGCTCGTCGGCTGGCTGGAGTCCTTTGTCTACCAGTCGACGCCGGAGGTCCGGGGCGAGCAGATTCGAGGTACGGGCTCCGGTCCGACTCTGCCGGACTGGAAGTGGAACCTGGCCGGTCAGTATCGCGTGCAGGATTTCACATTCGGCGTCGCGTGGCAGTACTTCGGCAAGTTCCAGGATTACACGTATCCGGACTTCGGCGTGCCGTCACGAAACTACGTCAATCTGACGGCCGCCTACGAGTTCCAGTCCGGCTACCTCGACGGCCTGAGCCTGCGCGCCGGCGTGACAAACCTGCTGAACGAGGACCCGCCGATTTTCCCGTCGTACCAGCAGGCCAATACCGATCCTTCGGTGTACGACGTGCTCGGCCGCCGCTACTTCGTGGGGCTCAGTTACTCGGTCCGGCCGGCCGGGCATTGACCCGGAACAACGCGATCCTGTTCCCGTCCGCATTGAAGCGGCCGATCATCTCGGCCTGCAGGTTCCCACAGCGCGACGCGACCTCCTGGAAGCCGTCCGCCTTGCCCGGCTTCATCGCGTAGACATTGCGCTCCCCACGATCGAGTTCGGCGCACAGGTCCTCGGTCTCGACATACCTGGAATACGCGGAACCGCGGTTCCCGACGGTGACGCCCTGGATATCGAGGCCCAGGTAAAGCTTCAGTCCGTAGTACGGCCGCATGCCGACGAACACGATGCTGTCGAACTGGCGCCGGTCGACGATCTTGCCGATGGCCCCGGCCATGCTGCGGGCGTCGCGCGGCGAGTGGACGTGTCCCGCCACGCCCTTCAGCGTGACCAGGCCGAGGGCCGTGATCGCCGCCACGGTCACGAGCCGGCGATCGGTGAGCCAGTGCCAGCCGGACAGCGGCCGCGCCAGCATCAGTGCAAGCGGCACGAACAAGGGCAGTATGTACAGCTGCAATCTCGATCGTGACAGGCAGAAAATCGCGAGCGGGAAGAAGAACCACCAGGCCAGCATGACCCAGTCCGCATTGCGCTCGCCGAGCCGCGTGCGCAGAGCGGTCCACGCCTTCGCCGGGCCACCGGCGGCGACCGTTGCAAGCACCCACCACGGCAACGCACCGAACAGCAACGTCGGGGCGTAGACGAGCAGCGCCCCGTACCACTCCGCGTTGCGGCCGTGCGTGGATGTGAACACGCGGTCGAAGACCTCGTAGCCCGCGAAATAGCCCAGCCGTCCGGGGTCCTGGGCGACGAGGATTGCGAACCAAGTGAACGAGACGACGGCGAAGGCGCCGAGCCCCGCCGGATCGAGCAACCGACCGAGTGCCTTGCGGTCGCGGATAATGAGCATGGCGACCATTGCGAACAACGGCAGCAGCCCGGGCGGGCCTTTGGTCATGAACGCCAGGCCCCACAGCAACCACATGATCCGGACCCAGCGGCGGTCCATCTCGCCGGGACCCGCGTACGCCCGCACGAACGCATACATCGAGGCCGTCTCGAAGAAGGTGAGCAGGATGTCTGTCGACACGACGTTCGCCCCCATGAAGGGTGCGAGCGACAGGCAGTAGACGAGCGCAGGGAGCCACGGCTTGGCGGGGCAGAAGCGGCGCCCCAGTCCGAAGACCAGCAGCCCGGCGCCGACGAAGGCCACGGCCCCCGGCAAGCGCGCCGCCCACTCGTTCCTGCCCAGGATCCCGAAGCTCGCGGCGAGCGCCCAGTACGTGAGCGGCGGCTTGGTGAGGTGCGGATGCACGCCGTCGGCCGTCGGCACGAGGTAGTTGCCACTGTCGAGCATGTTGAGGCCGGCCGAGCTGTAGCGGCCCTCGTCGGGTTCCCAGAGGCCGCGCGTGCCCTGGAAGGCGAAGGCGAGGACCAGGAGGAGCGCGACGAGCCAGAGCGGGGCGGACTGGCGACCGGTCATACGAGGCTGCTGAATACGCGCACCCGGTGCTTGTGGTAGGGCAGCACTTCGAGCAACTCGCCCTCGCGCAGCCGCTCCTGGATGCCGCGCCACCATTCGGCCGTCAGGACCTCGCGGTGCGCGTCGAGGAAGACCTGCTTCAGCGCCGGATCGAAGCCGAGGAAGTTGATGAACGTCTCCGGGAACACGTCGCTTTCGCCGACGTAGAACCACGCGTCCCCGCGCATCTCGTCCTCTTCGTACTGCGACTCCGGGATCTCGCGGAACCGGCAGTCGGTGACGAGGCAAAGCTCGTCGTAGTCGTAGAAGATCACGCGGCCGTGGCGCGTCACGCCGAAGTTCTTGAGCAGCAGGTCGCCCGGGAAGATGTTCGTGACCGCGAGGTCGCGGATCGCCTGGCCGTAGTCGAGCACGGCCTTCTCGGCCTGCTCGCGAGTCGCGGTGCGGATGTACAGGTTGAGCGGCGTCATGCGCCGCTCGATGTAGAGGTGGTCGATCAGGAGCTCGTCACCCAGCTCGTGCACGGTGTTCGAGGTCTCGGTGAGCAGCTCGTGCAGCAGGTCGGGCGCGAAGCGCGCCTTGGGGAACTTGAGCATCTTGAACTCCTGCGCGTCCACCAGGCGCCCGGCCCGGTCATGCTTGAACACGAGGTCGTACTTGGCGAGCACGTCCTGGCGCAGGATGTTCTTCTGGTACGGGAACTTGTCGCGGATCAGCTTGAAGACGACGTCGAAGGAGGGCAGCGTGAAGCAGACCATCACCAGCCCCTTCTCACCAGGGGCGAGCGCGAACTGGTCCTCCGAGTGCTGCAGGTGCCTGAAGAGCTCCCGGTAGCGCTCGGTCTTGCCCTGCTTGGCCCGGCCGAGCACGGTGTAGAGCTCGCTCACCGGCTTGCGGGGCAGGATCTCCTTCAGGAACTTCACGCCTTCGCCCACGTGGGCGAGGTCCACGTGGAAGTACGACCGCGTGAAGCTGAACAGCACGCTCACCGTGCTCTCGTCGAGCATGATGGCGTCCACCACGACGCCGCTCTCCTGGTTGCGCAGTGCGACCACGAACGGCAGCGTCCATCCGCGCCCGCTGATGCGGCCCACCAGATAGGCGCGCGTCATCTGGTAGAAGACTTCCTTGATGACCTCCAGCCGCTCGATCGTGCGTCGCTCGCCACCGCCGTCGAGCAGGGCCTTCAGCTCGTCGGCGACCGTCTTGACGCTGCGGTCGAAGTCGCGGTACGGGGTGCGGAAGCGGAAGTCGGCCAGCAGTTCCTCGATCAGCAGTTCGACGGAGCCGCGATTGACATAGACCTTGGTCTCGACGTGCGACGTGACGCTGGTCAGCGGCTCGAGGTCGAGCGCGACGAACTCGACCGCCGGGTCCACGCCGACCGTGCCGAAGGTCTGGCGCGTGACCGAACAGAAGAAGGTCTTCGGGAATTCGTTGTCCGGCAGCGGGTCGATGAGCTCGGCGAAGCGGCGCTTGATGCTCGACCAGATAGCCCGCTCGTGCACGTCCTCGCCGAGGCGCTTCTGCATCGTGGCGACGGTGTTTCCGACGTACTTGCCGTAGAGCTCGATGCGCTCGACCGCGTCGCGCTGGCTGCCCTGCCAGTCGCGCTCCTCGAAACGGCGGCGCGCGCGCCGGGTGATGGCCCGGAACTCGGTGTTGTAGTCCGCGAAGATGCCGACCAGGGTCTGCGCGCAGTCCTGGATCAGTCCGTCGCGCGTGCGCGGCGCGGCGACGGGGACGTCCACCGCGTCGGACCTGCGTTCCCAGCCGCCCACTGCGTGCGGCCTAGATATTGCGGATCAGCGCGTCACCGAACTCGCTGCACTTCACCTCGGTGGCGCCTGGCATGAGGCGCGCGAAGTCGTACGTCACGGTCTTCTGGCCGATGGTGCGGTCCATCGCGCTGATGATGGCGTCGGCCGCCTCGTACCAGCCCATGTAACGCAGCATCATCTCGCCCGACAGGATCACCGAACCCGGGTTGACGCGGTCGAGGTTCGCGTACTTCGGCGCGGTGCCGTGCGTGGCCTCGAAGATGGCGTGGCCGGTGA
>JBBIVG010000296.1:0-4063 GCA_037439865.1 Nevskiaceae bacterium | reverse complement strand
TTCCGCAGCACCAGCATCGTCGGCGGGTTGACCCTGCTCTCCAGGGTCACGGGCCTGCTCCGCGACATGGTCTATTCGCGGATGTTCGGCGCCGGCGTGCTGATGGACGCGTTCCTGGTCGCGTTCAAGATCCCGAACTTCATGCGGCGGCTCTTCGCCGAGGGCGCGTTCTCGCAGGCATTCGTCCCGGTCGTCTCCGAGTACAAGGTTCAGCGCACGCACGACGAGGTCCGCGAACTCGTCGACGGCGCCATGGGCACGATGGCGTGGTTCATGTCGGTCGTGACGATCATCGGCATCGTCGCCGCGCCGGTGCTGGTGCTGCTCTTCGCACCCGGCTTCCGCACCGACGCCGGCAAGTTCGACCTGACGGTCGACATGCTGAGGTGGACGTTCCCGTACCTGCTGTTCATCTCGCTAGCGGCGCTCTGCTCCGGCGTGCTGAACAGCTACCAGCGCTTCAGCATCCCGGCGCTCATGTCCACGCTCATGAACCTGGTCATGATCGTGTTCGCGGCGTGGATTGCCCCGCGTTTCGAGCGGCCCGGCATCGTGCTGTCGGTCGGCGTGTTCGTCGCCGGCGCCACGCAGCTCGCGTTCCAGCTGCCGGCGATGATCCGCCTGGGGGTGCTGAAGCGCCCGCGATGGCGCTGGGGCCACGAAGGCGTGAAGAAGATCGGGCGGCTCATGCTGCCGGCGATCTTCGGCTCTTCGGTCTCACAGGTCGCGTTGCTGCTCGATACGCTCATTGCATCGTTCCTGGTGACGGGCAGCATCTCCTGGCTCTACTACGCCGACCGCCTGATGGAGTTCCCGCTCGGAGTGTTCAGCGTCGCGCTCGCCACTGTGATCCTGCCGGGTCTCGCGGCGCACCACGCCGCGGAGTCGATCGAGCGGTTTGCCGCGACGCTCGACTGGGCGCTCAGGCTCACGATCATCGTCGTCGCGCCGGCGACGGTAGCACTGATCGTGCTGGCCGGCCCGCTCACCGTCGCGATCTTCCACTATGGCGAGTTCAATGCGCAGGACGTGCGCATGTCCACGCTCGCCGTGATGGCGTTCGCCACCGGGCTGCTCGGCTTCAGCCTCGTGAAGGTGCTCGCGCCCGGATTCTTCGCGCGCCAGGACACGAGGACCCCGATGAAAATCGGCGTGCGGGCGCTGGCGGTGAACATGGGCCTCAACGTCTTCGTCGTCCTGCCACTCGCGCTGTACGGCAACCGGCCGGGCCTGCATGCATTGCTCGCGCTCAACATCGGCATCTCGGCCTGGTACAACGCCGCGATGCTCTATCGCGGACTGCGCCGGGCGCACGTGCTGCACCACGCGCCAGGTTGGCGGGCGATGCTGCTGCAGGTCCTGGTCGGCAACGTGCTGATGGGGCTGTTCCTCTGGTTCGTCGCCGGCGACACCGAGCGCTGGATGCAGATGCGCACATGGCAGCGTCTCGAGTGGACCACGGTGCTGGTCGTAGGTGGCGCGGGCATCTACTTCGCGACGCTGTACATGCTCGGCATGCGCATCAGCCACCTGCGCGTCCGCTCCGTGGGGCCGATCCCGCCACGTCCGCCGGCTCCCCAGGGCTGAGCGGCGTCGCGCCTGGCGCAAGAACATGGAACTGGTCCGAGGCCTGCACAACCTGCGCGAACGGCACCGCGGCTCCGTCGTGACGATCGGCAACTACGACGGCGTGCATCGCGGTCACCAGCACATGCTGGCGACGGCGCGGGAACGCGCCCGCGAGCTCGGGTTGCCGGCGACCGTCGTCACGTTCGAACCGACACCAAGGGAATTCTTCGAGGGTGCCGCGGCGCCGTCGCGACTGATGCGCCTGCGCGAGAAGATCCAGGCGCTGGCGATGTATGGCGTGGACCGGGTCGTCGTGCTGCGCTTCGACCGTCGCATGCAGGGCATGAGCGCGGCCGAGTTCGTTGATCGACTGCTGGTCCGCGGGCTCGGCGCACGACACATCGTCGTCGGTCACGACTTCCACTTCGCGCGCCGCCGCGAGGGCACGATCACGACGCTGCGGGAGGCGGGTGCATTGCACGGGTTCGGCGTGGAGGAAGTCGGACAATTCCTCGTCGAGGGCGAGCGCGTCTCGAGTTCGCTCGTGAGGGAGGCGCTGTGCCGCGGCGAACTCGATCGCGCCGGCATGCTGCTCGGGCGGCCATACCGGATGGCGGGCCGCGTGCGCCGCGGCCAGCAGCTCGGCCGCAAGCTCGGGTACCCGACCGCGAATCTCGCGTTGCATCGGAAGGTGGTGCCGCTCTGGGGCATCTTCGCCGTGCGGGTGACCGGGCCCGGGCTCGAGGACCATCCGGCCGTCGTCAGCCTCGGCACGCGACCCACGATCAACGGAACCGATCCGCTGCTCGAGGTCCACGTCTTCGATTTCGACGGCGACCTCTACGGCCAGTACCTCGACGTCGATTTCGTGCAGCGCCTGCGTGATGAGAAGCGCTTCGAGTCGCTGGACGCGCTCGTCGCGCAGATGCACCGCGACGCCGCCCAGGCGCGGGCCGTGCTCGGAGCCTGAGTCCTCTGGCCGGCGTGCTCGTGCGCCGGGCAGTCTGGCCGCCCGCAGGGGACCGCCGCGACGCAAAGAACCGTTCTTTCTGGAGAAATGACGGCTTTTGCGTCAATATTCGCGGTTCACTCCCTCGGTTCCTGCGACCCCCTAACCCCTGATCACTGCCCGCTTTCCGGATGGCCGACTACAAGAACACCGTCAACCTCCCCGAGACCGCCTTCCCGATGAAGGGCGACCTCGCCCGGCGCGAGCCCGAGATGCTCGCCTGGTGGGAGGAGCACCGCATCTACGAGAAGCTGCGCGCGGTCGCGGCGGACCGCCCGAAGTTCATCCTGCACGACGGCCCGCCGTACGCGAACGGCGCGATCCACATCGGCCACTCGGTGAACAAGGTCCTCAAGGACATCATCGTCAAGTCGCGCACGCTCGACGGCTTCGACGCTCCCTACGTGCCGGGCTGGGACTGCCACGGGCTTCCGATCGAGCACGCCGTCGAGAAGACGCGAGGGCGCGAGGCCAAGATGCTCGACGCCAAGGCGTTCCGCCAGGCCTGCCGCGAGTTCGCGATGGAGCAGGTGGAGGTGCAGCGCAAGGACTTCGTGCGGCTCGGCGTCATGGGCGACTGGGGCAACCCGTACCTCACGATGGCGCCGCGCTACGAGGCGGAGCAGCTGCGAGCCTTCGCGCAGATCATCCGCAACGGGCACCTCTACAAGGGCTACAAGCCCGTGCACTGGTGCCTCGACTGCCGTTCGGCGCTGGCCGAGGCCGAGGTCGAATACGACGATCGCACCTCGCCTTCCATCGACGTGCGGTTCGAGATCGTGGACCGCGCCGACCTGGCGCAGCGCCTCGGCGGAGTGTTCCTGCCGTCCGGTCGGGCGAGCATCGTCATCTGGACGACCACGCCGTGGACGCTGCCCGCCAACCAGGCGGTCGCGCTGCATCCAGAGTTCGAGTACTCGCTGCTCGAGGTGGACGCGGGCGGCACGAATGAGATCCTGGTGCTCGCCTCGGAACTCGCGCCTTCGGTGCTTGCGCGCGCCGGCATCGCGGACTCGCGCGAACTCGCCCGTGTGAAGGGTGCGGCGCTCGAAGGGCTCGCGTTGAAGCACCCGTTCTACGAGCGCAACGTGCCGGTGGTCCTGGGCGATCACGTCACGCTCGACAGCGGCACGGGCGCGGTGCACACGGCGCCGGGCCACGGACAGGAGGACTTCATCGTCGGCCGCAAGTACGACCTGCCGGTGGACAACCCCGTCGGCGGCGACGGCCGGTTCCTTCCCACCACGCCCATTTTTGCGGGCGAAAAGGTCTTCGACGCGAACAAGCACGTGGTCGAGGTCCTCGGCGAGAAGGGCACGCTGCTGCACCACGAGTCCTTCCGGCACAGCTACCCGCACTGCTGGCGCCACAAGACACCCGTGATCTTCCGCGCGACGCCGCAGTGGTTCATCAGCATGGAGCAGGCGGGCCTGCGCAAGGCGGCGCTCGAGGAAATCGGCAAGGTCGAGTGGATCCCGGACTGGG
>JBBIVG010000295.1:0-4074 GCA_037439865.1 Nevskiaceae bacterium | reverse complement strand
GTCTGGATCGAGACCACCATCGCCTCGAGCACGATGACGAGGGCGTTGCCGAGCAGCACGATGATCGCCTTGAGGAGGAGGTTGTCCGCCTCGGCCGCGAGCGCGCGGATCGCGAGCTCACGACGATGCGCAGCCGTTTCGGCGCGACGATGGTCCCGGCGAAGATGATCGTGCAGCACCTGCTCGAGCAGCGTGGTGCCGTGAAGCTGCTGGCACTCGTCGCGGACCAGTCGCCCGCGGCGTCGAGCGACCAGCAGGCGTGGTTGTCCTTCTTCGGGCAGGAGACGGCCTTCTTCCGAGGTCCAGGCTGGATCGGGGCCAAGATGGGCTACCAGCCGCTCTTCATCGCGATGCGACGCGAGGGGCGCGGCCGCTATGTGGCCCGGTTCGTGCCGCTCCTCGCGCCCGGCGAGCGTGCCGACGCGGGCCGCATCCAGGAAGGCTACGTTCGCGCGGTCGAAGACCAGGTGCGGCGGCATCCGGCACAGTACTTCTGGGCGTACAACCGCTGGAAACGGGCCCGCCGGCTCTATGACTGATCCGCTGCGCCTGAGGCTCCGCTATGCATTCGCTGGCGCGGCGGCCTGGCTCGCCTATCGAGTCTTCGGACTGCGCCGGTCGGTCGTGCGCGAAAACCTGCAGCGATCGTTTCCGGAATGGTCCGACGCCGAACGGCGCGCCGCCGAGCGGGAATTCGCGCGACGGCAGGGCGAGGTCGCGGCCGAAGTCTCCTACGCAGGGCGCATCGGTGAAGCGGAACTGCGTGACCGGGTGACTCTCGCGAATCCGGCCATCCTGGCGTCGGCCGCGCCTCCGCGACCGATGGTCCTCGTGGGCGCGCACCACGGCAACTTCGAGTGGATGCTGCAGAGGCTCTCGCTCGAGTTCGGCAGCCGGATCGTGGGGCTCTACAAGCCCATCCGGAATCCTCGCGTGGACGCGTGGCTGGGGAAGATGCGCACGCGGTTCGGGGCAAGGCTGATCCCCGCGAAATCCGTACTGCAGGAACTCGCGCGCATGCGGGACATCGCGGCGATCGGGCTCGTTGCCGACCAGGTGCCGCGCACGAGTCCCGAGAAGCACTGGGTGACGTTCCTGAACCAGGACACGGCGTTCTACATGGGGCCGGAACTGCTCGGCCGCGCGCTCCGGTCGCAGGTCGTCCTCGTGCGCATGCAGCGCCTCGCCCGCGGCCGCTACGAACTCGTGTTCGAGCCCCTGAACCAGCCGGGGGAGAAGCTGCCGGGTGGAGAGGTGACTACACGGTACGCGCGCGCCCTGGAACGCTGGATCCGGGATGATCCTCCGGGATGGTGGTGGTCGCACCGGCGATGGAAGCTGAAGCCCGAGGTTTACGGGAGCGCGTCCGCCCGTTGATATGTCAAACGTGCGGCCGGATTCCTGCCGCTCGTCGCCCGCCATGTGCCACCCGTCGGGAACAAGCGGGGCATCCCGTCGGCGTGGCTAGACTTTCCGCAGTGCAGGCACCAGGGCTCCCATGAAGAAGAAGCACGGCGGTTTCACGCTGATCGAACTGATGATCACGCTGGTGATCGTCGCCATCCTCGCTTCCATCGCGCTGCCGGCGTACCGCGAGTCCGTGCGCAAGAGCAACCGCCGGGCGGCCCAGGCCGTCATGATGGACATCGCCAACCGCGAGCGGCAGTACTTCATCGCCAACCGTACGTTCGCCGACGAGAGTGAACTTGGTTACACGCTGCCAGCGGAGGTCAGCGGGAAATACACGTACACGATCACGCTCGACGCCGGCCCGCCTCCGGGATTCACGATCAATTTCACGGCGGCCGGCGCCCAGGCGGCTGACGGCAACCTTTCGCTGACCAGCGCCGGGGTCAAGACCCCGGCCAACAAGTGGTAGCCATGCGCAAGACGTCCATGACTTCCCAGAGGGGCGTTTCACTCATCGAGGTCTTGATCGCGATGGTGATTCTCGCGATCGGCCTGCTCGGCCTCGTGGGCCTGCAGGGCCGGATCCAGGTCATGCAGATGGAGTCGTACCAGCGCGCCCAGGCGCTGATCCTCCTGAACGACATGGCGAGCCGCATTGCTCTCAACCGCAACAGCGCCGCCTCCTACATGACCGCCAACCCGCTCGGGGCGGGCATGGTCTGCCCGGTGGCCAACGCGTCGCGGGTCGATGCCGACCTGCGCGACTGGTGCGTCGCGCTCCAGGGCGCGGCCGAGACGAGCGGCGGCAACAACGTGGGCGCGATGGTCGGCGGGCGTGGCTGCGTACAAAGCCTCGGAGCCGGCAACGAATACCTCGTGACCGTCGCCTGGCAGGGCCTCGGGCCGGTGTCCGCGCCGCCGGCGGGCGTGACCTGCGGCCAGAACCTTTACAACGGTGCGGCGGGCACGCCTTGCGTGAATGACCTCTGTCGCCGGGTCGTGACGACGATCGTCCGCATCGCGACGCTGACGTAGGCCGTGATGAATACCTCACCTCAGTCGAGCCAACACCCAGGACTCGCCGGCGTGCGCAGCCGCGGCTTCAGCCTGGTCGAGCTCATGATCTCGATCGTGATCGGCCTGCTGATCCTGGCGTCGATGGTCGCACTGTTCGTCAACACGAGCGGCGGCAATCGCGAGATGGCCCGCGCCAACGGCATGATCGAGAACGGTCGCCTCGCGATCGAGTTGCTGGCGAACGACGTCACGCATGCAGGCTACTGGGGCGGCCACGTGCCGACCTTCGACGATCAGACCTCGACCGCCGTGCCGGGCGACGTCCCGACCGCGGTGCCCAATCCATGTCTCGCGTACACGACGCCGTGGACGGCGGCTGACCGCGGCAACCTGGTCCACATTCCGCTGCAGGTGTACGACTCCGACACGTTCTGCAGCGCCATCGTGACCGACAAGCAGCCGAACACGGACGTACTCGTGATACGCCACGCAGAACTTTGCGCCGCATCCGCGACCGGCACGGGCGACTGCGCTGATACCGCCAACGAGCTCTACTTCCAGACGACCCGCTGCCTGACCGACGTCAATCCCTGGGTGCTCGACACGAACGGCCTCAACCTGCACCAGCGCAACTGCACGGACGCGGCGGAGAAGCGACGTTTCGTCTCGAACATCTACTACGTCCGCGACCACTCCAATACCGGTGACGGTATCCCGACGCTGGTCCGGTCGCGCTTCGGCCTGTCGGGTGGCGTGCTCGGCCACCAGGCCCCGGAGGCGATGGTCGAGGGTATCGAGGGCTTCCGCGTCGAACTCGGCGTGGACAACCGCAGCAAGGCCTACACGGGCCAGCCGACCGGCACGCCGGTCGATTACACGGCGGCGGTCAACTGGCTCGATCCGAACACCCGCACGACACCCACGAATCGCGGCGACGGAGCGCCGGACGGTGCGTTCGTCAGCTGCACGACGCTTTCGCCGTGCACCGTGGCGCAGCTCATGAACGTCACGGCCGTCAAGATCTACGTCCTGGTCCGCAGCCGCGAGCCGAGCCCGGGTTACACGGACACCAAGACCTACACGCTCGGCAGCACCACGATGGGTCCCTTCAACGACGCCTTCAAGCGTCACGTTTACGTGACGACGGTGCGGCTGCCGAACGTCGCCGGACGGAGGGCGACGCCATGACGATCGTGACGTCGAGTTCGCAACGAGGCGCCGCCCTGGTCGTGGGACTGATCATGCTCGTGCTGATCACGATCATGCTGCTCGCGGCGCTCGCCCTCGGCAGTGCCAACTTCCGCTCCGTGAGCAACATGCAGTTCCGCGAGGAGGCCGTTGCCGCGGCGAATCGGGCGATCGACCAGGTCATCAGCTCGAATTTCACCGCGGACCCGACCGCGGAGGAAATCCAGGTCGACATCGATAACGACGGTACGAATGACTACGTGGTGCAGATCGCCCAGCCGCAGTGCGTGTACGCGCAGCAGGCGTTCGGCGCTGACCCGAGCAGCCTGTCGCTGCCGCCGACGATGACCGTGGCGTCCACCTGGAACACGGTCTGGGACATCCAGGCCACCGTTGACCGCACGGGCAACGTGGGCGGCTCGGCGGTCGTCATCCGTGCGGGTGTCCGCGCGCTTCTCA
>JBBIVG010000294.1:0-4076 GCA_037439865.1 Nevskiaceae bacterium | reverse complement strand
TCGCTGGCCGCATGATGCTCAAGCGCGTGATGGGCAAGGCGAGCTTCGCCAAGCTCAAGGATCGCACGGGCCTCATGCAGGTCTTCCTGCAGCAGGACGCGCTCGGAGCGGTGTA
Source organism: Nevskiaceae bacterium (assembly GCA_037439865.1). Taxonomy (GTDB): domain Bacteria; phylum Pseudomonadota; class Gammaproteobacteria; order Steroidobacterales; family Steroidobacteraceae; genus RPQJ01. Next base: position 3,961 of record JBBIVG010000294.1, on the reverse strand, counting down.
CGACGAGTTCAAGGGCTGGGACGTCGGGGACATCCTCGGGGCCGAGGGCACGCTCTTCAAGACGAAGACCGGGGAATTGTCGGTGCGGGTCGAGACGCTGCGACTGCTCGTGAAGTCGCTGCGACCGCTGCCGGACAAGTGGCACGGACTGGCCGACGTCGAGAGCCGCTACCGCCAGCGCTACGTGGACCTGATCGTCAACGACGACAGCCGGGCGGTCTTCCGTGCGCGCAATCGCATCGTGCAGTTCCTGCGCAGCTTCCTCGAGGCGCTCGACTTCATGGAGGTCGAGACGCCGATGATGCAGGTCGTTCCGGGTGGCGCGGTCGCGCGTCCGTTCGTCACGCATCACAACGCGCTCGACGTGGACATGTACCTGCGCATCGCCCCGGAGCTCTACCTTAAGCGGCTCGTGGTCGGCGGCTTCGAGCGGGTCTACGAGTTGAACCGCAACTTCCGCAACGAGGGGCTGTCCACCCAGCACAATCCCGAGTTCACGATGCTCGAGCTCTACCAGGCCTACGCGGACTATGGCGACCTGATGGACATGGTGGAGCGCATCTTCCAGGGCGTCGCGGACACGATCTGCGGCACACGCCGGATCGAGTACCAGGGCGAGACCTTCGAGCTCGGCACGGCCTTTCGCCGCATCACCGTCGAAGACCTCGTCGTGCACTTCACGCCGGGGTTCGACCGCTCGCGGATCCGCGACCTCGCGTACCTGCGGGAGGTCTGCGACAGGCTCGGGATCAAGTGCGGCGCCGGCGACGGTCCCGGCAAGCTGCAGATCGAGATCTTCGAGAAGACGGGCGAGCACGAACTCAGGCAGCCCACGTTCGTCTACGCGTACCCGGCCGAGGTTTCGCCGCTCGCGCGCAGGAACGACCAGGACCCGTTCATCACGGATCGCTTCGAGTTCTTCATCGGCGGCCGTGAGCTCGCGAACGGATTCTCGGAGCTCAACGACCCGGACGACCAGGCGGCGCGCTTCCGGGAGCAGGTCGCTCGCAAGACGTCCGGCGACGAGGAGGCGATGTTCTACGACGCGGACTACGTGCGGGCGCTGGAATACGGCTTGCCGCCCACGGCGGGCCTCGGCATCGGCGTCGACCGCATGGTCATGCTGTTCACGAACCAGCCCTCCATCCGCGACGTGCTCCTGTTCCCGCACATGCGGCCGGAGTAGGCGCATCGAGCGGCGGGCCCGGGCCCGCATCCGCCGGTCTCACTCGCGAATCGTCGGCCGGCAGGTCGACGCCGGCGTGCCAATGCAATCACCGTGCGGGTGTTACAGGACAGCACAACTCGTCCTGAACGATGTAATATTACGTAATAAAGCCGCATGAGTGGCGAGCCGTAATATTCATGGCGCTCCGACCGCGCAACCTGATCCTCAACATCCTCCTCGCCGCGGGCAGCCGGGGGCAGGCCGTGCGGGAGGTGATCGGCAGCTGCGCACTGTTCGGGATCCGCGAGAACAGCGTGCGCGTCGCCTTGGTCCGTCTCGCGGCGGACGGCCTGATCGAAGTCAGCGAGCGGGGTCGTTATCGCCTGGGCCCGCGGGCCGCGCCGCTGGCGCGCGACGTCGCGACGTGGCGCACCGCAGAGGACCGCGTCCTCGACTGGGACGGGCGGTGGATCGCCGTGCATGTCGCCGCATCGGGACGCACTAGTCGCGCCGTCGTCCGGGCGCGCAACCGGGCACTTGCGATGCTCGGCCTGCAGGAGTTCGAGCGGGGCCTCTATCTCCGTCCCGACAATCTTGCGGGGGGCGTGACCGGTGTCCGGGCGCGATTGAATCGCCTCGGCCTGGACGCCGCCGCGGCGGTCTTCGTCGCGAGCGAGTTCGACGCGACCCGCGAATCCCGGGCACGGTCGCTCTGGGACGGCCAGGCGCTCAATCGCGCCTATCGCTCGACGCGTCGTCGCCTCGAGCAATGGGCGACGAAGGCCGGTTCCCATGCGCCGGAAACGGCCGCGCGCGATGCGTTCATCCTCGGCAACGACGCGATCCGCCTGCTTGTATTCGACCCGATGTTGCCGGCTCCGCTCGTGGACGTCGATGCGCGCCGGGCCTGTGCGGACGCGGTGCTCGCCCACGAGGAGGCGGGGCGCGCGTTGTGGCGGCGCCTGCGCCTCGCCCCGGGCGGCCGGGACGTGGCGACGCCGAGATCCTTCGAATTCGACCCGTTGCAATCACTCGAGAGGGCCAGCGTATGAACCATGCCGCCGCGAGCGCGACGACGAACCGCTTCCTCGCCGACACGCACGAAGTCACGAACGTGTCCCGGGAACTGCAGGACTACAACCTGTACGCGCAGGATCTCCCGTTGCGCGAAGCCGTGGCGCGTGAAGGGGCCGCGTCGGCCGACGCACAGCTGCGCCAGTTCGGCGCGCACGTCGGGACGGCGGACTACCTGGAACTCGGCACGCTGGCCAACCGGTTCCAGCCCGAGCTCGAGACGCACGACCGCTTCGGCAACCGCATCGACCTCGTCAAGTTCCACCCTTCGTACCACGCGCTGATGAAGACTGCGATCGAGAACGGGCTCCACGGATCGCCGTGGTCGGAGCCCGGCCCGGGTGCGCACGTCGCGCGCGCCGCGAAGTGCTATCTCCATTCCCAGGTCGAGGCGGGTCATGGCTGTCCCGTCACGATGACCTTCGCCGTCGTTCCCGCGCTCAGGATGCAGCCGGAGCTCGCGGCCCAATGGGAGCCGCTGATCACGGCGCGCACCTATGACCCGCGCAACGTACCGGTTGCCGCAAAGAAGGGAATCACGGTGGGCATGGCGATGACGGAAAAGCAGGGCGGTTCCGACGTTCGCTCGAACAGCACGCGCGCCTATCCGGTCGGCTCCGGCGGTCCCGGGCAGCCGTACGAGCTGGTCGGGCACAAGTACTTCGTGTCGGCTCCCATGTGCGACGCGTTCCTCGTGCTCGCCCAGGCCCCGGGCGGCCTGTCCTGCTACCTGTTGCCCCGCTGGCGGCCGGATGGCAGCAGGAACCCACTGCAGGTGCTGCGACTGAAGAAGAAGATGGGCAATGCCTCGAACGCGAGCAGCGAGACCGAATTGCGTGGCGCGCTCGCCTGGATGGTGGGCGAGGAAGGCCGGGGTGTGCGCACCATCATCGAGATGGTGGCCATGACGCGCTTCGACTGCATGGTCGGATCGAGCGCCGGACAACGCATGGCCGTCTCCCAGGCGATCCACCACTGCAGCCTCCGGTCCGCGTTCGGTGCGCGGCTGGTGGACCAGCCCCTGATGCGCAACGTGCTCGCCGACCTGGCGCTCGAGCAGGAGGCTGGGCTGGCGCTCGCCATGCGCATGGCGCGTGCGCTCGATGCCCGTTCGGCGTCGGAGCACGACGAACTGCTCGTTCGAATCGCGGTGCCCGTCGGCAAGTACTGGATCTGCAAGCGCACGCCCGCTCACGCGTACGAGGCGATGGAATGCATCGGCGGCAGCGGCGTCATGGAGGACTGCATGATGCCGAGGCTCTTCCGGGAGTCGCCCGTCAATGCGATCTGGGAAGGCAGCGGCAACGTGCAATCGCTCGACGTGCTGCGCGCGATGCGCAAGACTCCGGCCGCGGTCGAGGCCTTTTTCGCCGAGGTCGGCCAGGCGCGCGGGGCCGACGTTGCCCTCGACGCCTGCATCGAGTCACTGGGCCGTGAGCTGCGGGACCCGGCGGACGCGGAATACCGGGCGCGGGACGTCGTCGAGCGGATGGCGCTCGCGCTGCAGGCGGCGCTCCTGGTCCGGCACGCACCGCGGGCGGTGAGCGACGCTTTCTGCCGGTCGCGGCTCGCGTCCGGCGGGCACCATCACTTTGGGGCCTTGCCGCGGGGCGTGGATTGCGCCGCGATCATCGAGCGGGCCTGGCCGGGCGCTCTCTGAGGCGCACGCGGGAGGCGCGGCTCACACGGGGACGTCGTAGGGGAGGTTGACGGGCGTGG
>JBBIVG010000293.1:0-4095 GCA_037439865.1 Nevskiaceae bacterium | reverse complement strand
TGGCCGACGTGACGGCGAAGGCCGCCGCCGCGCCCGAGTCGGAGGAACTGAAGGCCTACCTCGCCGAGGCCCAGCGCTACAAGGAAGAGGGAGCCGACAAGCCGTTTCTCGACGTGTGGTTCGAGAACGAGCGCCATGGTTTCATCGTCGGCGCCTACAACCTGATCCTCGAGACGTCCGACGGCGGCAAGACCTGGCAGTCGTGGTTCGATCGAGTCCCGAACCACAAGTTCATGAACCTGTACTCGATCCGGCCAGCGGCGGGCGGTCTGTACATTGCGGGTGAAGCGGGCGTGGTCTTCCGCCTCGATCCGGCGGCGGCGCGCTTCGTGGCCGTGCCGGTGGACTACGCGGGCAGCCTGTTCGGTGTCGCGGACGCGGGCGACGCGGTGCTCGTATTCGGCCTGAAGGGCAACCTGTTCCGCAGCGAGGACGGCGGCAAGACCTGGACGAAGGTCGCGAGCCAGCTGCCGGCCACGATCGTCGCCGGGGCGACCCTCGGTCCCGGCAGCGTCGTGCTCGCGGACCAGGTCGGGCGCCTCGCACTCACCCGGGACGGCGGCCGCAGCTTCGAATTGATCAAGCAGCAGAAGACCGCGCCGCTCACCAGCGTCATCAACGCCGGCAACGGCAAGCTCGGGCTGACGGGTCCCTTCGGCGCGATGGTCGTCGCGCCCGGCGCCGCGCCCTGATCCGGGAGCATTTCAGGACACCACGATGGCAGCCCCTACGCAGAACATCGAAGCGATGCCGGTCGTCCGCGACATCAAGGACTTCGATCTCAAGTCCGGCAACCGCCTCGAGCGCCTGATCTTCAACAACCGGCCGTGGGTGATGCTGGCGTGCCTCGTGGTCACGATCCTGCTCGGCTACAACGCCGTAAAGGTGAGCCTGAACGCCAGCTACGAGATGATGCTGCCGATCGGCCACCCCTACATCCAGAACTTCGCCAAGAACCGTCAGCAGCTGCGCGGTCTCGGCAACACCCTGCGCATCGTGGTCGAGAACACCCAGGGCGACATCTTCGATCCCGCATACCTCGACACCCTGAAGAAGGTCAACGACGAACTCTTCCTGACGCCGGGCGTGGACCGCGCGTGGGTGAAGTCCATCTGGATGCCGGTCGTCCGCTACACCGAGGTGACCGAGGAGGGCTTCGCCGGCGGCCCCGTGATGCCCGATTCCTACGACGGCTCGCCGCAGAGCATCGAACAGCTGCGCGCGAACATCCTCAAGGCCAACCTGGTCGGCAGCCTGGTCGCGAACGACGTCAAGTCGGCGATGATCGTCGTGCCGCTGCTCGACAAGGACCCGGCGACCGGCAAGAAGATCGACTACTGGGAACTGTCGCGCGCGGTCGAGAAGAACGTGCGCGGCAAGTACGAGACGAAGGACGGCAAGTACAAAGTCCGTGTGATCGGCTTCGCCAAGATCATCGGCTCGCTGCTCGACGGCCTGATGCAGGTGATGATGTATTTCGGTGTCGCGATGCTCATCGCGGCGGTGATCCTCTTCTCGTTCACGCGCTGCGTGCGCAGCACGTTCGTCGTGCTGCTCTGCTCGCTCATCGCGGTGATCTGGCAGATCGGCCTCCTCAGGCTGATCGGGCTCGGGCTCGACCCGTTCTCGGTGCTGGTGCCGTTCCTGATCTTCGCCATCGGCGTGTCGCACGGCGCGCAGAAGATGAACGGCATCCAGCAGGACGTGGGCCGCGGCACGTGCACGCTGGTTGCGGCGCGCTACACCTTCCGGCGATTGTTCGTCGCGGGCGTCACGGCGCTGCTGAACGGGGCGGCGGGTTTCGCCGTGCTGCTGCTGATCCCGATCCCGGCCATCCGCGAGCTCGCCATCGCTGCGACGATCGGCGTGTGCGTGCTGCTCTTCACGAACCTCGTGCTGCTCCCCGTCATCCTGTCCGTCACCGGTGTCAGCAAGACGGCCGCCGCGCGCAGCCTGAAGCAGGAAGAGCAGGGCCTCGGCACGAAGGGCGTGTGGGCGTTCTTCAACCACTTCGCCGAGAACCGCCGTTGGGCGGCCACGGCGATCGGCGTGGCGCTGGTGCTCGGCATTGGCGGCCACCTCGTCCGCGAGCGCCTTCAGATCGGCGACCTCGACCCGGGCGCGCCGGAGCTGCGCCCGAGCTCGCGCTACAACGTAGACAACGCGTACATCACCTCGCATTTCTCGCTCTCGTCCGACGTGTTCGCCGTGATCGTGAAGACGCCGGTCGAGCACTGCATGCGCTACGAGACGCTGCAGCAGGCCGACCGGCTCGCGTGGCACCTGCAGCAGCTGCCGGAAGTGCAGGCGACCGTGTCGCTGGCGGACGGCGTGAAGCAGGTCACGGCCGGTACTTTCGAGGGCAGCGCCAAGTGGCTGACCCTCTCCCGCAACCAGGAAGTGCTGAACTACGGAGCCCAGCAGGCGATCCAGAACACGCCCGACCTGACGAACACGGAGTGCTCGGTGATGCCGGTGGTCGCGTTCCTCAAGGACCACAAGGCGGCGACGCTGGAGAAGGTGTCGAAGACGGTCGAGGAGTACATCAAGGACCACCCGGTGAAGGACGTCGAACTGCTGCCGGCGGCGGGCTCGGCGGGCATCGAGGCCGCGGTCAACCAGGTCGTGCGCGATGCGTGGCTCAGGATGCTGCTCTACATCTACGGCACGGTCTCCGTCCTCTGCCTGATCGCGTTCCGTTCATGGCGTGCCGTACTGGTCGCGCTGCTGCCGCTGGCCCTCACTTCGGTGCTGTGCGAGGCGCTGATGGTCGTGCTCGGGATCGGCGTGAAGGTCGCGACCCTGCCCGTGATCGCGCTGGGCGTGGGCATCGGCGTGGACTACGCACTGTACCTGCTCTCGGTGCAGCTGCACGGCCAGCGCCTCGGCATGCCGCTGGTGGATGCGTATCGGGCCGCGCTGGCATTCACCGGCCGCATCGTCGCGCTCGTGGGTTTCACGCTGGCGGCGGGCGTCATCACGTGGGCGTTCTCGCCGATCAAGTTCCAGGCCGACATGGGGATCCTGCTCGCGTTCATGTTCCTGTGGAACATGCTCGGCGCGCTGATCCTGATCCCGTCGCTGTCCAACTTCCTGTTGCCGACGTCGGCGGTGCGTAAGCAGCCGCTCGCGCCGGCGGCGTGACGCGGCGCGAAGGAGCCCCGTCGGCCAGTGTCCCCTGAGAAGAAGAAGCCGCCTCGAGCGGTGCCTTGAGTGTGACCAAGAGCTGGGGGTGCTCCTCGCGAGCGGTCGTCAGAGCACCTCGATTTTCCTCTCCCCCGATTCAAGCTCTATCCCCGCGTATTCGCACCGGCCGTGGCCGCGGTTCAACAGGCTGTTCGCGATCAGCCACACTCGCACGATCTCGCGTGCCGGACCGCCGATGAACCGCGCGTAGTCCGCGTGCAGGTCGCGCTCCTCGTCGAGCCACTGGCCGAGCCCCTCGCTGCCCGAGCGGATCACCACGTGCGTCTCCTTGTGCGTCCAGTTGGGCAGCGGGCAGCGATAGACCTTGCCGACCGGCAGTGAGGCGCTCCAGTAATACGTGAGGTCCTGCCCGTCGTCGAACTCGACGGCGATGCTGAGATAGTCGTGCGACGGCAGCGTGTCCTCGTCCAGGTCGGACGGTAGCTGCTCGACCCGCCAGGACCAGCGCAGCCGGGTACCCGGCACCAGCGGCAGCCTTGCGTCCCGGCGCAGAATGCCAGTGTCGCCGTGCGTGTGACAGTCGATGGCCGGGCGGCCGTCCGGCGCGAGCGACGGCCGGTAGATTTCCGCCGGACCGAGGAACCACAGGTATTCCCACTTCGCCGGTGGCTGGACCTCGGCGCCACCCGGGCCGGCGACTTTCCCGGCGTCCGCGTCGCGCGCCCATTTCACCAGCAGCACCGACGTGCCGCCGCTGACCTTCGCGTATTCCGCGACGTTCGTAGCCAGCTTGCCGCTCCGATCAGCCCATTCGCCCGGAAAGTAGTTCGCGACCCACAGCCGTCCTGTGCTGAATGCCGTGAAAGTGTGCGAATCGCGCGTGCCGCGAAAGATCGGCCCCTGCTCGCCGATCCGGCACCAGATCTGGAACGACGCGGGCACCCAGAT
>JBBIVG010000292.1:0-4112 GCA_037439865.1 Nevskiaceae bacterium | reverse complement strand
ATTCGCCAGGCGCCTGCTCTCCGACGACGCGCTGCTGGCCAGGCTTGCCGAGACCGCATGACGGTCCTGTCGCTGCGCCGTCCCGACGACTGGCACCTGCACCTCCGCGACGGCGCGCACATGGCGGCCGTGCTGCCGTTCACGGCGGCGCGATTTGCGCGGGCGCTCGTCATGCCGAACCTGAAGCCGCCGATGACCACGACGCAGTCGCTCGGGGAATACCGCGAGCGCATCGTGGCCGCCCTGCCCCGCGGCACGCGTTTCGAGCCGCTGATGACCCTGTACCTCACGGACCGCACGCCGCCGGACGAAATCAGGCGCGCGAAGGACAGCGGCTTCGTGGTCGGCGCCAAGCTCTATCCCGCGGGCGCCACGACGCATTCGGACGCCGGCGTGACCTCCATCGAGAACACGTGGGGTGCGCTCGAGGCCATGGCCGAGCACGGGCTCGTGCTGCAGGTCCACGGCGAAGTCACGGATCCCTCGGTGGACGTCTTCGACCGCGAGCAAGTGTTCATCGATCGCGTGCTGTCGCGCGTGGTCGAGCGTGTGCCGCGCCTCAAGGTCGTCTTCGAGCACATCACGACGGCCGCGGCGGCCCGGTTCGTGCGCTCGGCCCGGCCGGGCGTCGCGGCGACCATCACGCCGCAGCACCTGCTCATGAACCGCAATGCGATCTTCGAAGGCGGTATCCGGCCCCACCACTACTGCCTGCCGGTGCTGAAGCGTGAACGGGATCGTGAGGCACTCCTAGAGGCCGCCACTGGCGACGACGCCCGTTTCTTCCTCGGGACGGACAGCGCCCCGCACGCCAGGCACACGAAGGAGGCTCCTTGCGGGTGCGCCGGCATCTTCTCCGCTCACGCCGCGATCGAACTCTACGCCGAGGCATTCGATCAGGCCGGCCGCCTCGACCGCCTCGAGGCCTTCGCCTCCGAACGCGGTGCCGACTTCTATGGCGTGTCGCGAAACGAAGGGCGCATCACGCTGCGCCGCGAACCGTGGACGGTCCCCGACCGTTATCCCTTCGGCGCTGACGAACTCGTGCCGCTGCGTGGCGGCGCGCAGGTGGCGTGGCGGCTGGTGACGGCGTGAGCGGGGAGTTCGAGGATGCGGGCATCGCCGCGCGGTTCCGGGGCTTCCTGCCCGTGGCCGTGGACGTGGAGACCGGCGGGTTCAATGCGAACACGGACGCGCTGCTCGAGATCGCCGCCGTCATCATCGAGATGACGCCTTTGGGCGCGCTCCGGCCCGGCGCGAACTTCCGCTATCACGTGCAGCCATTCCACGGCTCGCGCATCGATCCCGCGTCGCTGGCGGTGAACGGCATCGACCCGCACCATCCGCTCCGCCCGGCGATGCCCGAGAAGGAGGCGCTGACGCAACTCTTCCGCGAGATCCGCAAGGCCGTGCGCGACACGGGTTGCACGCGTGCGGTGCTCGTCGGCCACAACGCGTCGTTCGACCTGGGATTCCTGAATGCAGCGGTGGCGCGTGCGGACATCAAGCGCAACCCGTTCCACCCGTTTTCGAGCTTCGACACCGCGACGCTTGGCGGCGTCGCGCTGGGGCAGACGGTCCTGTCGCGAGCGGTGACCGCTGCGGGCCTCGAGTGGGACCCGGCGGCGGCGCATTCCGCCATCTACGACGCCGAGCGCACGGCGTCCCTGTTCTGTACCGTCTGCAATCGCTTCCGCTTCATGTACGAGGAAGCGCTCGACCGCGCGCCGCAGCTCGCCAGCCGGGACGGCGAGACGGGCACCCTGGAAATCGAGGACTGACCGCGGGCCCGACGAGGAGCCCGCCGCGAATCAGGCGTTGCGGACGGCCCCGGCCTCTGCGAGCAGCTGCTGCAGCTCACCCTTCTGGAACATCTCGGTGAGGATGTCGGAGCCACCGACGAGTTCGCCGTTCACGTACAGCTGCGGGTAAGTCGGCCAGTTCGAGTACCGCTTCAGCGCCTCGCGCAGCTCGGGATCCTCGAAGATATTGACGTGCGTGAATTTCGCGCCGCACGCCTCGAGGGTCCTCACGGCCGAGGCCGAGAAGCCGCACTGCGGGAAATCGGGCGTGCCCTTCATGTACAGCACGACCGGGTTCGACTTCAGCTGTTCCTGGATTCTCTGGGTAACGTCCACGCTCTTCACCTCGCGGCCGCGTGCGCGACCGTCTGCCGGCGCGCCTCTGCGGCGCGCACATGTTCGAGCCGTGCAATGACGGCCCACTGTTCCGCCGCGCTCATGCGGCCCCAGCGCGCGATCTCGTCGAGCGTCCGGCGGCAACCCGTGCAGCAGCGATCCGCGTCGAGCACGCAGACGTTCATGCAGGGAGATACCGGACCGCTCATGACCTAAGGAACCCCGGGCGCTGCGAGGCGGAAAGCGTTGAATTATGGGGGTCCGTCGCCTATTCTTCAAACCAGTCGCAGCCGGCGCAAGGCAACGCTAACTCCTTGCCGGCACATAAGAATTTCACCATCCAAGGAGCGATCGATGAACCCACTCAACTCGGTTCGCGCCGCGATCACGACCGGATTCATCCTGGCGCTCGCCATCACGTTGCTGATCGCCCCGACGGGCTTCATGGAACTCGGCCTCGCTCGCTGGTTCCACATACTCTCGGGCGTGATGTGGATCGGGCTCCTGTGGTATTTCAACGTCGTGCAGATCCCCGCGCTGGCCGTTGCGGCCGGGGACAGGGATGGCCCGGGTGGCGCGGGCATCACGAAATACGTCGCGCCGCGTGCGCTGCTCTGGTTCCGCTACGCTGCGCTCGCCACCTGGTTCACAGGCGCCTGGTATCTCGGACGCTCCGGCAACTTCCACGGCGCGTTCACGCTCGGGGTCGGCAGCGACCCGACCAACTACTACCAGCTCATCATCGGCATCGGCGCGTGGCTGGGCACGATCATGCTGTTCAATGTCTGGGTCCTCATCTGGCCGAACCAGAAAAAGGTGCTCGGTCTCGTTCCGGCGACGGACGCGGAGAAGGCGGCGGCCCGCAAGACGGCGCTCTACGCCTCCCGTACCAACTTCGTGCTCTCGATCCCGATGCTGCTCTGCATGGGGTCGGCGGCGCACGGCCTGCCGTTCTGAGGCACCATGGCTGAGCCGCTGATCGAACCACCCGCCGACCTGGAGGAACAGGTCGCCCGGGCGCTCGCCGAAGACGTGGGCAGCGGTGACCTGACCGCCGCCCTCGTCCCGAGCGACCGTGCGGGACGCGCCACCGTGATCACGCGCGAGCACGCCGTGCTCTGCGGCCAGCCGTGGTTCGACGCGGTCTTCCGCCAGATCGACCCGTCCGTGCGCGTGCTGTGGGAGGTTGCCGAGGGCGAATCGGTCGTGCCGGACCAGATGCTCTGTCGCCTCGAGGGTCCGGCGCGGGCGCTGCTGACCGGGGAGCGGTCGGCGCTCAATTTCCTGCAGACGCTTTCGGGCACGGCCACGACGACACGGAAGTACGTCGAACTCGTCGCCGGACTGCCCTGCCGCATTCTCGACACCCGCAAGACGATTCCCGGACTGCGCCGCGCGCAGAAGTACGCCGTGCGCTGCGCGGGCGGCACCAATCACCGCATGGGCCTGTATGACGGCATTCTCGTCAAGGAGAACCACATCATGGCCGCGGGCTCGATCGCCGCGGCCGTCGCTGCGGCGCGCGCACAGGGCGCCAGGGTCCCGGTGGAAGTCGAGGTCGAGACGCTCGAGGAACTGCGGCAGGCGCTCGACGCCGGCGCCGACATGGCCCTGCTCGACGAGTTCAGCCTCGACGACCTGCGTGAGGCGGTCGCCATGAACCGGTCTCATCCGCGCGGCCCGATGAAGCTGGAGGCGTCGGGCAACATCACGTTCGACACGCTGCGCCCGATCGCCGGGACCGGCGTGGATTTCATCTCGGTCGGCTCGCTGACGAAGCACGTGCGAGCGGTTGACCTGTCGATGCGGTTCGAGTTCTCGGCTTAGGCGCGCTTCGGACCGTAGCGATCCTTCCGGGTCGTCTCCGACTCGCGAAGAAGACATGCTCGCCGGAGACGACCCGGAAGGATCGCTGGACACACCGCGCCTGAGCGAGAAATCGGGCGATGACGGGAAAATGGGGACAGTCCCCGA
>JBBIVG010000291.1:0-4132 GCA_037439865.1 Nevskiaceae bacterium | reverse complement strand
TCCCGAGGCGGATGAACACTTCGCCGAGCTGCTCAAGAGCGCCTACATCAGCCCGGCGGCGGGCTTCCTCTCGCTCCTGCCCGTGATCATGAGCGAGGGCACGCCGCCCGACGTGACGGAGCTGTTCGGCCGGCTCGCGACCCGCTATCCGAAAGTGGCCGAGGGGCAGGACGCGCTCGGTACGGCCGCGCTGCGTTCCGACAACTACGCGCTCGCAATGCAGAGCGCGCAGCGCGCCGTCGAGCTGGCCCCGTACTGGGTGCCGGCGAAGATGCTCCTCGCTCGGACGCAGATCGCCGCGGGGCAGGAAGAGCAGGGGCTCGAGACGGCCAAGGAACTGGTCATGGCCCCGGAGTCCGACATATCGACGCAGATCGAGTATGCGCTGATGCTGGCGGGCACCGGGCGGGACCAGGAGGCGCGCGCCGTCCTCACGCCTTATGCGACGGGCCAGTCCGTGGTACCGGCGGCGCTCCGCAGCCTCGGGCTCCTGGACCTGCAGAGCGGTGACCTGAAGGCTGCCGAGGCGCGTTTCGAGGCGTTGCTCGCGACGGGTTCGCAGTCCTACGAGGCGCTCTATTACCTCGGCGTGATCGCCGACCGCCGCAACGATCCGGACCAGGCGACCCGCTTCTACACGCGCGTCGTGAGCGGCGAGTACGCGATCGCGGCGCAACAGCGGATTGCGCGCATCAAGGCATCGAAGTCGGGCCTCGACGCCGGGCTCGCGCACCTCGAGGAATTCGGCCGCTCCCAGCCCTCGCTCGGCCCGCAGGTCGTGATGGCGCGGGCCGGGCTGCTGTCCGAGTACAAGGACGATCGGCGCGCCATCGCGGAGCTCGACGCAGGGCTCGCGAAGTATCCCGACGTCTTCGAGCTGCGCATGGCGCGCGTGTTCGCCTACGAACGCGCGGGCAAGCCCGACGCGTCCATCAAGGACCTGCGGCAATTGCTCGCCGACCGTCCCGGCGACCCGGTCGTGCAGAACGCGCTCGGCTACACGCTCGCCGACCACGACCGCCAGCTCGGCGAGGCGCAGGCCCTGCTCACGGCCGCGCTTGAGCAGATGCCGGACAGCGGCGCCGTGCTCGACAGCATGGGCTGGCTGCTCTATCGCCAGAAGCACTACGAACAGGCCGTCGCGTACCTGAAGCGCGCGCAGGAACTGAGCGACGAGGCCGAGATCGACCTGCATCTCGGCGACGCGCAGTGGGCGCTCGGCGACAAGGCTGCGGCGCGCAAGACGTGGCAGGAGGCGCTCGAGCGCTATCCCGACAACGCAGCGCTCAAGGAGCGCCTGGCGCGTCCCTTGCCGTGAGCCGGCTCGCGGCCTCGCTTGCGGTGCTCGCGCTGCTAGGCGGGTGCGCCGTCGCGCCGGTCGCGTCTCCGCCGACCCCGCCCGCCGATGTTGCCGCGCTCGAGCAATGGACGGCATCCGGTCGCATCGCGGTGGCCGCCAACGGCCAGGGTGGCAGCGGATCCTTCACCTGGGAGCAGCGCAGCGAGGCCACGACGCTGTCGATCCGCGGACCGCTCGGCGCTGGCGCGATGCAGGTGAACTCCGACGGGCAGAGCGTCGCGGTAACGGATTCGAACGGACGGCACCTCGACGATGCGCAGGCCCAGGCCCTGCTGCGCCAACGCCTCGGCATCGACCTGCCGGTGGCGGACCTGCGCTACTGGATGCTCGGCGTGCCTGCGCCAAGCAGCCCGTCGAGCGTTGCCGACGCGGCCGAGGCGCCGCGGCGCGTGATCGAGCAGTCGGGCTGGCGCATCGGGTACGACACGTTTCGCGCGGCGGCCGGCGTATCGCTGCCCGAACGCTTCACGGCCACGCAGGGCGGAGTGCGGCTCAAGGTCGTGGTGGACGACTGGCAAATCGGCGGCGCGCCGGGGCGGGGCCCTTGAGCGCGCAAGGTCAGCCGCTGGGGCGAGCCGAGCCGTGGCCCGCCCCGGGCAAGCTGAACCTGTTCCTGCACGTGGTCGGTCGCCGCGCGGACGGCTATCACCTGCTGCAGACGGCGTTCCAGTTCATCGACCTGTGCGACGAAATCAGGTTCTGGCAGCGACCCGCGGGAGTCATCGAGCGGATCGGTGAGGTCCCCGGGGTGCCACCCGAGGCGGATCTCGTGGTGCGGGCGGCGCGGCGCCTGGCGGCCCTGCCCGGCGGCGATCGCAAGGGGGTCGCGATCGAGGTGACGAAGCGGCTCCCCATGCAGGGCGGGGTCGGCGGCGGCAGCTCGGATGCCGCTACGGTCCTCGTCGGGCTGAACGAACTGTGGGGATTGGCGCGATCCGGCGGCGAACTTGCAGCGATCGGCGTCGAACTGGGCGCAGACGTGCCGGTTTTCGTCCACGGCCGGGCGGCGTGGGCCGAGGGCATTGGTGACCTCATTACGCCGATCGAGCCGCCGGAGGCCGTGTATCTCCTCGTCCGGCCCGATGCGACCGTGAGCACGGCCGAGGTGTTCAAAGATCCTGAATTGACACGGGATTCTCCGGTAATCAAAATTCGCGATTTCCTGATGACCGGCGGACGGAACGACTGCGAGACGGTCGTCAGGCGGCGTTTCCCGGCGGTGGCGGAAGCGCTCGACTGGCTGGGGCAGTTCGCGCCGGCGCGGCTGACGGGCACGGGCTCCTGCGTCTTTGCAGTGATGCCGTCGGAGGCCAGCGCGCGCGAGGTGCTGCGGCGCCTGCCGGAGCGGTGGACCGGTCATGTAGTGCGCGGACTCAACCGCTCGCCGCTGATCGCGCGCCGCCGGCTCGAGGAAGAAGCTGGGCCGGGGTCCGGCCGCTGACGAATGCGCTGGGGTGTCGCCAAGCGGTAAGGCAGCGGGTTTTGATCCCGCCATTCGGAGGTTCGAATCCTTCCACCCCAGCCAACGAAGAAAATAGGTGCCATTCACCTATTTTTCTTCGGCGGAAAAATAGGTGAATGGCACCTATTTTCTTCGGAGGAGTGACGTGATGGACGGCCCGACGATGGCGGTGTTCACCGGCAGCGCCAATCCGCAGCTGGCCCAGGACATCGCACGTTACCTGCAGGTGCCGCTCGGGCGCGCCCACGTGGGCCGCTTCAGCGACGGCGAGGTCACGGTCGAGATCATGGAGAACGTCCGCGGGCGCGACGTCTTCATCGTCCAGTCGACCTGCCCGCCGGCGAACGACCACCTGATGGAACTGCTGGTGATGGTGGACGCGTGCCGGCGCGCGAGCGCCGGCCGCATCACCGCGGTGATGCCGTACTTCGGCTACGCCCGTCAGGATCGCCGGCCGCGCGCCACGCGCGTCGCGATCACGGCGAAGGTCGTGGCCAACATGCTCGCCGGCGTGGGCGTGCATCGCGTGCTGACGGTGGACCTGCACGCGGACCAGATCCAGGGCTTCTTCGACATGCCCGTGGATAACGTGTACTCGTCGCCGGTGCTGCTCGGCGAGGTGTGGAAGCAGAAGTACGCCGACCTCGTGGTCGTGTCGCCCGACGTCGGCGGCGTGGTGCGCGCGAGGGCGATCGCGAAGCGCCTCGACGACGCGGACCTCGCGATCATCGACAAGCGCCGGCCGCGTGCGAACGTGTCCGAGGTGATGAACATCATCGGCGAGGTCGAGGGCAAGAGCTGCGTCCTCGTCGACGACATGGTGGATACCGCGGGCACGCTGTGCCAGGCGGCGAAGGCGTTGAAGGACCACGGCGCGAAGCGCGTCGCGGCCTACATCACCCACCCGGTGCTCTCGGGCCCGGCGGTGGAGCGCATCGAGGCCTCGGCGCTCGACGAGCTCGTGGTGACGGACACGATCCCGCTGCACGAAGGCGCGCGGGCGTGCCGCAAGATCCGGCAGCTGTCGGTCGCGGGACTGCTCGCGGAGACGATGCGCCGGATCCGGGACGAAGAGAGCGTGAGCTCGCTGTACATCGATTGATTTTGCTGGTGCCGTCCGACTTGGTCGCGAGTGGACGGTGTTTCGTAGTTGAACGGAGATACAAATGAAGACAGCTTTCGAACTCGACGCCGAGTTCCGTGACGCGCAGGGCAAAGGTGCGAGCCGCCGCCTGCGTCACGCGAACAAGGTTCCCGCCATCCTCTACGGTGGCCATCGCGAGCCGCGCGCGCTGGCGCTCGACCACACC
>JBBIVG010000290.1:0-4135 GCA_037439865.1 Nevskiaceae bacterium | reverse complement strand
GGCCTACGCCGTGACCTTCGCCGGGTATTGGTTCGGGGCCGCCCGCTGGGGCGGGCGGCAAGAAGAACGGACGGTCGGAGTGACGGAATAAATGGCCGGCGAAGCTTCCTTCAGCAGCACCGAATACATCACCCACCACCTGACCCACGAGACGGTCGGCAGCGGCTTCTGGGCGCTGCACATCGACACGATCTTCATGTCGGTGCTGCTCGGCCTCGTGACGATGGCGCTCTTCTACTCCGCCGCGCGCAAGGCCACCTCGGGCGTCCCGGGCAAGTGGCAGGCCTTCGTCGAGATGGTCGTCGAGTTCATCGACAACACCGTCAAGGAAGTCTTCCACCTCGACCGCACGTTCCTCGCACCGCTCGCCCTCACGATCTTCGTGTGGGTGTTCCTGATGAACGCGATGGACCTGCTGCCGCTCGACATGCCGGGCAGGATCGCGGCCGGCTTCGGTCTTCACCACTGGCGCGTGGTGCCGACCGCCGACATCAACACGACGTTCGCGATGTCGCTCACGGTGTTCTTCATCGTCATCTTCTACGCAATCAAGGCGAAGGGCGTCGGCGGCTATGCCCACGAGCTCTTCACCGCGCCGTTCGGCTCGAACCCCGTGCTGTGGATCCCGAACTTCGTGCTGAACGTGGTCGAGCTGCTCGCCAAGCCCGTTTCGCTCGCGATGCGACTGTTCGGCAACATGTACGCCGGCGAGCTCGTGTTCATGCTGATCGCCCTGCTCGGGACGGGCTTCTTCACGTTCACGATCGGCAGCACCGTCAGCATGGCCGGCCAGATCGCCATGGGCGCCGCCTGGGCGATCTTCCACATCCTGATCATCACGCTGCAAGCGTTCATCTTCATGGTGCTCACCGTCGTGTACAGCGCGATGGCCACCGAGCATCACTGAGACCGGCTCCAGTTAAAAGCAACCGCACTTCCGCCAGGAGTAGACAGATGGAAAACCTCGCCCTCATCGCCCAGGTCCAGGGCTTCACCGCGATCGCACTCGGCCTGATCATCGGCTTCGGCGCCATCGGCGCGTGCATCGGCATCGGCATCATGGGCTCGAAGTTCCTCGAGGCGGCCGCGCGCCAGCCCGAGCTGATCCCGACCCTGCAGGGCCGCATGTTCCTGCTCGCGGGACTCATCGACGCGGCGTTCCTGATCGGTGTCGCGCTCGCGATGTTCTTCGCGTTCGCCAACCCGCTGCTCGCCCGCTTCGGTTGACCGGCGCCTGACGCGAGGAGCTCGCCATGGAAATCAATGCGACGCTCATCGGGCAGGCGATCGTATTCCTGATCCTGATCTGGTTCTCCTGGAAGTTCATATGGCCGCCGCTCACACGGGCGGTCGAGGACCGACAGAAGAAGATCGCCGACGGCCTCGCGGCCGCCGAGCGCGGCCAGAAGGAGCTGCAGCAGTCGCACGGCGCGGCCGAGGCGGTCGTGCACGAGGCGCGCGACAAGGCGCTCAAGATCGTCGATCAGGCGAACCGCCGTTCGAACGAGATCATCGAGGAGGCACGCGCCACCGCGATCGCCGAGGGGCAGAGGCTCGTCGGCGACGCGCGGCAGGAAGTGCAGCTCGAGCAGGCGCGTGCACGCGACGCCCTCCGCAAGGACGTGGCGCAGCTGGCCGTCGCCGGCGCGTCGAAGCTCCTCGGGCGCGAAGTCGACACGAAGGCGCAGGCCGACCTGATCGAGCAGCTCGCCCGCGAGATCGAGGGCGCCAAGGCCTGATGGCCCCGGCGCCTACGAGCAGGAGTAACGACTGATGGCCGAGAGAGCCACCGTAGCAAGGCCCTATGCCAAGGCGGCATTCGCGGTAGCCCGCGATTCCGGCCGCGTGGCCGAGTGGTCCGCCTGGCTCGCGACCGCGCGCGACGTGGTGGCGAGCGATGAGTTCCAGAAGCTCGAGCGCAGCCCGGGTGTCGGCACGGCGGAACTCGCCGGTCTCGTCACCGGCATCTGCGGCGACGGGCCCGACGGGCAGGGCAAGGCCTTCGTGGCCGTGCTCGCCGAGAACGGCCGGCTCGATTTCCTGCCGGAGATCGCCGGCCGCTTCGCGGAACTCAAGGCCGAGGCCGACAACGTGGCGGACGTCGAGATCGTCTCCGCCATCGACCTCGACGAACGGCAGCGCGAGCGGCTCGCGGGAGCCCTGCGCACACGATTGCGCCGCGACGTGCGGTTGCATTGCACTGTCGATCCCACCCTGATCGGCGGCGCGGTCGTGCGCTCGGGCGACCTGCTCATCGACGGCTCGCTCGCGGGCCGGCTCGAACGGCTCCGGACCGAATTGACCGGCTGAGAAATTTTTCCGGCACGGGCCGCGCGCGCGGTCACGGCCCGCAGAGGAACCGAGACATGTCCATCAAGGCTTCTGAGATCAGCGATCTGATCAAGGCACGCATCCAGAACTTCACCGCCGCGACCGAAGCGCGCAGCGTCGGCACGGTCGTGACCGTGACGGACGGCATCTGCCGCATCCACGGGCTGCAGGACGTGATGCAGGGCGAGATGCTCGAATTCCCGGGCAACACCTACGGCCTGGCGCTCAACCTCGAGCGCGACTCGGTCGGCGCGGTGATCCTGGGCGAGTACGAGCACATCACCGAGGGCGATACGGTGAAGTGCACGGGCCGCATCCTCGAGGTGCCGGTCGGCCTGCCGCTCATCGGCCGCGTGGTGAACTCGCTCGGCCAGCCGATCGACGGCAAGGGCCCGATCGACGCGAAGGAATTCGACGTCATCGAGAAGGTCGCGCCCGGCGTGATCTGGCGCAAGTCCGTGGGCCAGCCGGTGCAGACCGGCCTCAAGTCGGTGGACTCGATGGTGCCGATCGGCCGCGGCCAGCGCGAGCTGATCATCGGCGACCGCCAGACCGGCAAGACCGCGGTGGCGATCGACACGATCATCAACCAGAAGGGCAAGGACCTCATCTGCATCTACGTCGCGATCGGCCAGAAGGCCTCCACGATCGCGAACGTCGTGCGCAAGCTCGAGGAGCAGGGCGCGATGGCCTACACCATCGTCGTCGCCGCCTCGGCGTCCGACTCGGCGGCGATGCAGTACATCGCGCCGTACGCCGGCTGCACGATGGGCGAGTACTTCCGCGACCGCGGACAGGACGCCCTCATCATCTATGACGACCTGACCAAGCAGGCGTGGGCCTACCGCCAGGTGTCGCTGCTGCTGCGCCGCCCGCCGGGCCGCGAGGCGTACCCGGGCGACGTGTTCTACCTGCATTCGCGCCTCCTCGAGCGCGCGGCGCGCGTCAACGAGGACTACGTCGAGAAGTTCACGAAGGGCGCCGTCAAGGGCAAGACCGGCTCGCTCACCGCGCTGCCGATCATCGAGACGCAGGCGGGCGACGTCTCCGCGTTCGTGCCGACGAACGTGATCTCGATCACCGACGGCCAGATCTTCCTCGAGACCGATCTCTTCAACGCCGGCATCCGTCCCGCCATCAACGCGGGTATCTCGGTGTCGCGCGTGGGCGGCGCCGCGCAGACGAAGGTCATCAAGAAGCTCGGCGGCGGCGTGCGTCTCGCGCTCGCCCAGTACCGCGAGCTCGCGGCCTTCGCGCAGTTCGCCTCCGACCTCGACGACGCCACGCGCAAGCAGCTCGAGCGCGGCCGCCTCGTCACCGAGCTCATGAAGCAGCCGCAGTACTCGCCGCTGTCGGTCGCCGACCAGGCGATGACGCTGTTCGCGGTGAACAAGGGTTTCTTCGACGGCGTCGAGGTGAAGAAGGCGCTCGCCTTCGAGTCCGCGATGCGGCAGTACCTGCACGCGAAGTACAAGGACCTCGTCACGCGCATCGACAGCACCAAGGACCTCAACGCCGACGACGAGAAGGCGCTGCAGGCCGCGATGGAAGACTTCCAGAAGAACGGCGCGTACTGACCGGACGACGGGAGCAGCCATGCCGGGCACCAAGGAAATCCGCCTCAAGATCAAGAGCGTGCAGAACACGCGCAAGATCACGAAGGCCATGGAGATGGTCGCTGCGTCGAAGATGAAGAAGGCGCAGGACCGGATGCGCGCGGGCCGCCCCTACGCCCAGCGGATCCTGAACATCGCAATGCACGCCGCGAGCGCCAATTCCGAATACCGGCACGAGCTGCTGTCGC
>JBBIVG010000289.1:0-4169 GCA_037439865.1 Nevskiaceae bacterium | reverse complement strand
ACTGCGTCAGCGCGGGTCCGAACGACGTCGTGTGGCACTGGGCGCATCCGACTCCGGTCTGCTGGGCGAAGCTTGGCAGCGACCACGCGGGCGCTGCGAGCATCAGTGACGCGACGAAACCTGCGGGCAGCAGCAATCCCGCTCCGCGGGCCACGAGCCCGGGGAAGCGCAGTCCTGTAAACATGGGGTCTCCCGAAAGAATGGAGGAATCTCGAGGTACCAATGGTCTGCGCCGGCGCGCTGCGCTGCAGCATGCGGACGTTTGCCGGCAACAGGCTCCCGTGGTCAGACCGACCGGGCGGGACCGAGTTCAAACCGTGGCAGCGAAATATTCCAGCGCCTTCTCCGCGACGACGCGGCCGTGCTCCTGGACGAAATGCCCCGCCCCCGGAAGCTCGAGCGGCGTGTTGCAGCCGCGAATGATTTTCGCCAACGCCTTCATGACGGGCGGCCCCAGCACCGGGTCCTGCACGCCAATCGCCATGAACGTGGCGCCGGTCCAGCGCTCGCGGAAGAACTCTGCCGACTGCTGCGAAAGTTCCGCGCCTTCCATGTCGGGCGTCACAGGCACCAGCGCTGGAAACCGCCGCACGCCGGCCCTGTAACGGCGATCCGGAAAGGGCGCGTCGTACGCCCGGGCTTCGGCATCCGACATCGTGGGCACGGAGCGCTTCATCATCGCTGAAATGTCGAAATCCGGCTTGGATGCGACGAATGCCTTCCAGGCGTCGAAGCCCGGGCCCGGCGACTTGCCGATGCCGAGCCCCGTGTTCATCACGATCAGCCGGTCGATCCGATCCGGGAACGCCATCGGCAAGGTGAGCCCGAGCAGTCCTCCCCAGTCCTGCACGACGAGCGTCACGCGCTTGAGGTCGAGCTTCTCGATGAAGCGCAGCAACATGCCGCGGTGAAAATCGAAAGTGTAGGCCGCGTCCTCGACCGGCTTGTCCGAGCGTCCGAAACCGAAGAAGTCCGGCGCGACGACCCTGTGCCCCGCCCCCGCGAAGACGGGAATCATCTTGCGGTACAGGTAGCACCAGGTCGGCTGGCCGTGCAAGCACAGCACCGTGCGGCCGCTGTCCTGGCCGGGACGTTCGTCGAGGTAGTGAACGCGCAACCCCTCGTAACCCGGGAGGTTCTCCACGTAGTGCGGCGAGTACGGGAACCCGGGCAGGTCGGCGAATCGCTCGTCCGGCGTCCGCAAAACTTCGATCACGGTGGGCATCGCGTGCTCCTCTGATGGTCGAATCGTCCGCCGCGCTCGCGGCGAAAAGTAGAATACGCGGATGGGCACCCCCGGCAAGCATTCGCCCCCGCGCTCGCTTTTCGACAAAGTCTGGGCCCAGCACGTCGTGCGCGACCTCGGCAACGGTGTTTCGCTGGTG
Source organism: Nevskiaceae bacterium (assembly GCA_037439865.1). Lineage (GTDB taxonomy): Bacteria > Pseudomonadota > Gammaproteobacteria > Steroidobacterales > Steroidobacteraceae > RPQJ01. The sequence goes on along the minus strand of JBBIVG010000289.1, from coordinate 2,784 downwards.
GCGATCGACCGCATCTTCCTGCACGAGCGCACGGGCTCCATCGCGCTCAAGAGCCTGCGCGGATCGGGCCGCCCGGTGCGGGATCCATCGCGCGTGTTCTGCACGATGGATCACATCGTAGACACATTCCCGGACCGCGGCGACGAGACGCGCATGCCCGGCGGCCGCGCGTTCATCGTCGAGACGCGAGAAGCCGCACGCGAGGCCGGCATCCACCTCTTCGACGTGCGCGATCCCGACCAGGGCATCGTTCACGTCATCTCGCCCGAGCTCGGAATCGTGCTGCCCGGCGCCACGGTCGTCTGCCCGGACAGCCACACGTGCACGCAGGGCGCCATGGGCGCGCTCGCCTGGGGCATCGGCTCGACCGAGGCGGAGCACGCGCTCGCGACAGGGACGCTGCGCGTCACGCGCCCGAAGACGATGCGCATCCGCTTCGAAGGTCGCCTGCCCGAGGGCGTGACGGCCAAGGACATGAGCCTGGCGGTCATCAGCCGTCACGGCGCGGCGGGCGGCAACGGCTTCGCGGTCGAGTACGCCGGCGGTGCCGTGGAGGCGCTCGAGGTCGAGGCGCGTCTCACGCTCTGCAACATGGCGACGGAATTCTCGGCGGTGACCGGCCTGATCGCCGCGGATGACAAGACGTTTGCGTATCTCGAGGGGCGCCGGTTCGCACCGACGGGTGACATGTGGCGCCGCGCGGTCGGGCACTGGCGGTCGCTTGCATCGGACCCGGCGGCACGATTCGATCGCGAGATCGAAATCGACGCCAGCCGGCTCGAGCCCATGATCACCTGGGGCACCAGCCCGCAGCACGCGGTCGGCATCACCGGTCGTGTGCCGGACTTCGCCGACAGCGGCACCAGCCGCGAAGCCTACGATCGGGCACTGGCGTACATGGACCTACGGCCCGGCACGGAGCTGCGTTCAATGGCGATCGGCGCCGCCTTCATCGGCTCGTGCACCAACAGCCGCATCTCCGACCTGCGACGCGCCGCCGCCCTGCTGCGCGGCCGCCGCGTCGCACCCGGCGTGCGGGCGATCTGCGTGCCGGGCTCGATGACGGTCAAGCGCCAGGCGGAAGCAGAGGGCCTCGATCGAGTGTTCGTCGAGGCCGGGTTCGAGTGGCGCGAGTCGGGCTGCTCGATGTGCTTCTTCGCGGGCGGCGAGAGTTTCGGCGCGCGCGAGCGGGTCGTCTCCTCGACCAACCGCAACTTCGAGAGCCGACAGGGGCCCGAGACACGCACGCACATCGCAAGTCCCGAGACCGTCGCCGCGAGCGCAGTCGCGGGGCATCTCGCGGATCCGCGCGCGCTCGCCGCCTGAGCGTCCGCTCGGGCGCGGCTGCGCCTCAGGGCGCGTCCTCGCGATGCAGGTCCTGGTCGTTCATCGCCGCCGGGTCGCCGAGCGGCTCGAGATGGGTGAAGACCGTGACTGGCGGCAGTGCCCGCCGGATGTCCGCCTCGATGCGCTCGAGCAACTCGTGCCCCCGCTGCACCGTCCAGTCGGGCGGCACGAGCACGTGCACGGACACGAAGCGTCGCGCGCCCGACTGGCGCGTCCGCAGTGCGTGGTACTCGATGCCGTAGGACGCGTAGCCGTCCAGCAGCTCGCGCAGCACGGTGATCTCACTCGCCGGGAGGGCGGCGTCCATCAGTCCAGCCACCGAGTCGAGCACGATGCGACCGCCCGTGAAGACGATGTTCGCGGCAACGGCCAGCGCGACGATCGGGTCGAGCCGCTGCCAGCCCGTGACCGCGACCGCGCCGACGCCAATGAGCACGCCCGCCGACGTCCAGACGTCCGTGAGCAGGTGGTGCGCGTTGGCCTGCAGCGTTGCCGATCGATGCGCCTTCGCGGCCCGGAGCAGGACCAGGGCGACGCCGAGATTGACGAGCGATGCCACCACGGAAACTGCAAGACCGAGTCCGATCTGCTCGAGCGCCCTCGGGTGCATCAGGCGGTCGACTGCGGCCACGGCGATGCTCGCAGCCGCGACGATGATCAGCGTTCCCTCGACTCCCGCCGAGAAGTACTCCGCCTTGCCATGCCCGTAGGCGTGGTCCTCGTCCGGAGGACGCGCGGCAACGCTCAACATGGCGAGCGCCATGAGGGCCCCCGCCAGGTTGACCAGTGATTCCAGCGCGTCGGACAGCAGGCCGACGGATCCCGTCAGCAGGTAAGCCGCGGCCTTCAGCGCCATCGTGGCGATGGCGGCCGCGATCGACAACCAGGCGAACCGGGTGAGCGACGGTGGTTTCATTGCGTGGCCGGCGCATACGTTACCCCAGCCCGGCACGGCCCGTCGTCGGGGATCGCCGAGATGCATGCCGCTGTAGAATGCCGGGTCATCCCGACCGCCAGGTTCGCTGACCGATTCGCATGCTCAAGTTCGACGTGCTCCAGGGAGTTGCCGCCCCCCTGCTCCGCGCCAACGTGGACACGGACGCGATCATCCCGTCGCGCGAGATGAAAAGCGTATCGAAGAGCGGCCTGGCCGCAGGACTCTTTGCGGGCTGGCGATACACGCGGATCGGCGGTCGCGAGCCCGATCCCGCGTTCGTGCTGAATCGGCCCGCCTACGCGGGGACACAGGTCCTGCTCGCGGGCGAGAACTTCGGCTGCGGCTCGAGCCGCGAGCACGCGGTCTGGGCACTGCTCGAGTTCGGAATCCGCGCGATCGTCGCACCCAGCTTTGCGCCGATCTTCCAGATGAACTGTGTCCGCAATGGCATCCTGCCGGTGCGACTGCCGGCGGCGACCATCGCGGCGCTCGCCGAGTCC
>JBBIVG010000288.1:0-4190 GCA_037439865.1 Nevskiaceae bacterium | reverse complement strand
CGACGCCGGTCGCGCTGTCGTTGCCCATGTTGCCGAACACCATGGTGACGACGTTGACGGCCGTGCCGTTCGCCATCGCCGGGGTGATCTTGAATTCACGGCGGTAGTCGATGGCGCGCTTGCCCATCCACGAGTGGAAGACCGCCTTGATCGCGATCTCGAGCTGCTCGTACGGGTCGGCCGGAAACGGCCGCCCCGTGTGCCGCTGCACGACCTGCAGGAAGCGGCTGCCGATGTCGTGCAGCTCGTCCGGGCCGAGCATCACGTCCTGCTTCACGCCGATGCGCGACTTCACGGCCTCGAACTGCTCGTCGAACAGCGCGTCCGGCACGCCGAGCGCGACCTTGCCGAAGAGCTGGATGAAGCGGCGCCAGGCGTCGTAGCCGAAGCGCTCGTTGCCCGTGCGTCGGATGAGCGCCGCCAGCGTCGTCTCGTTCAGGCCCAGGTTCAGGATCGTGTCCATCATGCCGGGCATCGACATCGCGGAGCCCGAGCGCACGGAGACGAGCAGCGGGTCGTCGCTGCCGCCGAAGCGCTTGCCGGTCTTCTGCTCGAGGGCGGCCATGTGCCTGCGGACTTCGTCCATCACGCCGTCCGGGAGACGGCGCTGCGAGTCGGCGAGGTAGGCGAGGCAGGCTTCCGTGGTGATGACGAAGCCGGGCGGAACGTTCAGCCCGATGCGCGTCATTTCGCAGAGGTTGGCGCCCTTGCCGCCGAGCAGCATCCTGTTGCGGCCGTCGCCCTCCTCGAACGCGTACACCCACTTGCCGGTACCGTTGCTCATCGTGCTTCCTCGCCTGGCCCGAAAATCGGGCCCGTGCGAGCGCAGTGATAACGCCACGCGGCGACGCGGAAAATACGTGGAATTCAGTGTGGCGACGCGGCTTTACGCAAGCGTCGCATCGGTCACCTCGGCTGCGCGGCGAGGGGCCCGGTCAGCGGCGAATCCCGCCCCTTTTCGGTGCAGCCGTCAGCGCCATGCCGCGTCCCCGGCCGCCGCCGGGTCGTACCAGCCACCGTAGCGCTCGACCATGCGATTGGCGGCCGCCGGCCCCCAGGTGCCGGGTTCGTACGGCTCGGCCTGCGGTCCACTCGCGAGCAGCTGATCCACGACCTCCCACGCGAGTTCGACCGAGTCCTGCCGTGCGAAGAGTGTTGCGTCGCCGCGCATGGCGTCGCCGAGCAGGCGTTCGTACGGCGTCATTTCGTCCGCGTTCGCGTTGCAGGCGTAGAGCTCGGTCTCCTGGCCCGACATCGTCTCACCCGGCGCCTTGGTGCGCGCTCCGAGCGCGATCGCGACGCGGTCCGGGCCGAGCCGGAAGCGCAGGTAGTTGACGCGCGGCGGGAGCGCCTCGTCGAACAGGCGCTGCGGAGGGCGGCGGAAGGTCGCCATCACTTCCGTCGCGGTCACGGGCAGGCGCTTGCCGGTGCGCACGAAAAACGGCACGCCGGCCCAGCGCCAGGACTCGATGTCGAAGCGCAGGGCGGCGAAGGTCTCGACGTCCGAGTTCGCAGCGACGCCCGGTTCCTCGCGATAGCCGCGGTACTGGCCCCGGACGATGTCCCTGCGGTCCGGCCGCCGGATTGCGCGCAGCACCTTCATCTTCTCGTCGCGCATCGCCTCCGGGCCCGTGCCGACCGGCGGTTCCATCGCCAGGATCGCGAGCACCTGCAGCAAATGGTTCTGCACGACGTCGCGCACGGCGCCCAGTTCCTCGTACAGGCGGCCGCGACCCTCCAGCCCGAACTGCTCGGCCATGGTGATCTGTACGTTCTCCACGTGCGTGCGGTTCCACAGCGGCTCGATAATCGAGTTCGCGAAGCGGAAGTAGAGCAGGTTCTGCACCGGCTCCTTGCCCAGGAAGTGGTCGATGCGGAAGATCGAGCCCTCGTCGAATATCCGGGCGAGGGCACGGTTGATCGTCTGCGCGCTCGAGAGGTCACGACCGAGCGGCTTCTCCACGACGACCCTGGCCCCGGCTGCGCAGCCCGAGGCGCCGAGCTTCTCCGCCACGGTCACGAAGAGGCTGGGCGGGATTGCCAGGTAATGGCAAGGACGGGCGGCCGTGCCGAGCGCCCGCCGCAGGGCCGCAAACGTCGCGTCCTCACGGTAGTCGCCGTCCACGATCTGCAGCCGGGACTCGAGGCGCTGCAGGGCCGCCGCATCCGTCCGGTCGCCATGCGCGGCGATGCTGTCGCGCATCCGCTGGACGAGCTGTTCCCGCGTCGTCCCGCCCCGCGCGACACCGACCACGGTCGCCGGCAGCCGGCCGCGTCGCTCCAGGTTCTCGAGCGACGGGAAGATCTTCTTGAACGCGAGGTCGCCGGTGACGCCAAAGACGACCAGGGCGTCGCTGGGCAGTGTGTTGCCGTTCACCATGCCCTGTGATTTACCACGTTGCAAAGCGGATGCACACGGGTCCATAAATCAGGCTCGCCATGCCCGCCAACCTCTCCCCCGAATACAAGGCTGCCGCCGAGGCGTTCCGCAAGGCCCGCGATCCGGACGAACGGCTGGCGTGCCTGCGCCAGATGCTGAGCGTGATCCCCAAGCACAAGGGGACCGACCACCTCCAGGCGGACCTGAAGCGCCGCATCAAGGAGCTCGACGAGGAGCTCGAGGGGCCGAAGAAGGGCGGGGCGCGCAGCGGGCCGTCGCTCGTGGTGCGGCCGGAAGGCGCGGCCCAGGTCGCCCTCGTCGGGCCGCCCAACAGCGGGAAGTCCCGGCTGCACGCGCGCCTCACGCATTCCGGCGCCCGCTCCGGGCCGTACCCGTTCACGACGCAGTATCCCGAGCCGGGAATGCTCAAGTGGGAGGACGTGCTCTTCCAGCTCGTGGACCTGCCGGCCATCTCGTCCGGCCATCCCCTGCCGTGGCTCGCCAGCACGCTGCAGTCGGCCGACGCCTGCCTGCTCGTGGTGGACCTGGGCGATCCCGACTGCGTAGAACAGGTCGAGGCCGTGCAGGCGGAGCTTCGCGAACGCAAGGTCAGCCTCCTCACCGGGTGGCCGGCCGATCGTGCCGGTGCGAGCGAGGCGACGGACGACGCGGCCGACGAAGGCGACGTCTTCACGATCAGGCTCCCGACGCTGCTGCTCGCCAACAAGGCCGACCTGCCCGAGCATCCGGACACCGATCTCGAAGCGCTGCGCGAACTGGAGGAGCCGCACTTCCCCACGTTGCTCGTCTCCGCAGAGACGGGGCAGGGACTCGACGAGCTGGGCGCCTGGCTGTGGCGGGCGCTCGGGCTCGTGCGCATCTACACCAAGACGCCAGGCAAGCCGGCGCTGCACGACCGGCCGTTCACGCTGCGCTACGACGAGCAGACCGTCGCCGACGTCGCGCGGCTCGTGCACCGCGACCTCGCGAAGACGCTCAAGTACGCGCGTGTGTGGGGCCGGTCGGTGGTCGCCGAGGGCCAGCACGTCGGGCGCGATCACGTGCTGTCCGATCGCGACGTGGTCGAACTGCACACCTGAGCCGACCGGAGGCCGGGCCGACTGATACGATCGGGCCATGATCCCGGTCTGGTTCAAGGTCGCCTACACGCTGTTCGTCGCGTATGTCGGCGTGATCTGGCTCAGGAACTACGGCTGGAAGAATTTCCTCTGGTTCTCGGACATCGCGTTCATCGGCGCGGTGCCCGCGATGTGGCTCGAGAGCTCGGCGCTCGCGAGCGTGCTCGCCGTCGCGGTGCTGATGCCCGAGATCCTGTGGAACGTGGACTACGTGGGACGCCTGGTTCTCCGTCGGCGCATCACGGGCCTGACCGACTACATGTTCGAGTCCGAGCGGCCACTCCTGCTGCGCGGCCTGTCGCTGTTCCACGTGCCGCTTCCGCTGGTGCTGATCTGGATGCTCGCCGCGTACGGCTACGACGCTGCGATCGGGCTGCCGGGCGCGATCGTGCTCGCGCTCGTCGTGCTGCCGTGGAGCCGCTGGGTGAGTGCGCCCGACAAGAACATCAACTGGACCTACGGGCTCGGCGGCGTGCAGACCCGTTGGCCGACCTGGGCCTACATGGTCGCGCTGGTCGGCGGTTTCATCGCCTTCGTCTTCGTGCCGACGGACTGGGTCCTCCGCCACGCCGGGCTGTAATTCGGTGCCTGGCACCGATTTTCCTGATATAGTCGCGCCCAGCATCAAGAAAGGGGCTCACGCCCCGGCCAACCTGCCTCCCCGGGCAAGG